>NZ_SDLD01000033.1:0-38850 GCF_013096875.1 Geobacillus sp. DSP4a
GCTTGATCCATTTCAGTTTGGGCAGCTTGATATAGCCATCTGAAAGCTTGATGTTGCCATTTACCATATTTGTGGTGTACGACTGTTTCGCCTTGCGGTTTTTGAACTTGGGAAATCCAGCGCGGCCAGAAAAGAAGTGTTGAAATGCTTTCTGCAAATTCAATTGGGCGTTTGCCAGCGCAAGGCTGTCCACTTCTTTTAGCCAAGGAAACTCCTTTTTGTACTTGGCAGGGGTCGGACATGTTTGCTGTTTCAAGGATTCTTGATCGTCCTTGAACTTTTCAAACATTTGTATGCGCTCTTCAAGCATTTTGTTATACACGAAACGGACACAACCGAAGGTTTTGGCGAGCAGTTGTTCTTGTTCTTTTGTTGGGTATAGACGGAACTGATAGGCTTTGTTTGCCATATCGACACCACATCACTTCATACCTTGATTTTCGATATATTTTTTCTATAACTGATTATATTGTAATACACAAAAAAGAGACAATTTTAGGCTATACCTAACCGAAATTCATCTCCCACTTTCACTTCGTTTAGAAGTGGGAGACTTCTTTCGGAAAGATGTTAAAAATAACTTTGAAGCCCAAAAATGATAGATGAGGCAAGACAGAGAAATCCGCCTCGAACGGTCCCCTAATGCCAGTCCTTGAGGCCTTGAGCGCGAGCCCCATCTCCCCCAATGATCCCCATCTGAATCGCCGCAAACGCAAAGCCGAACACACAGAACAGCGTGTTCGGCTTTGGCTGTTGTTACATATAGCCGATGAGAAACACGACAAAACCGGCCAATCCGACCGATGCGACGAAGAGGCCAAAGGCGATCCGTTTCGCGGCTTTGCTCTTTTGGACAACACCATACACGAACAACACGATCGACATGACCAACAAAAGCAAAATGAGAGACGAAATGCTCACGTTCAGCGCTCCTTATCGTGCACTGCCCCTAGGAAAGACAGCGTTTTTCCATCCGTGCCATCATGGCCGTGATTCATCCATCCCCAATAGAACCTCTTCCCGGTTGATGCCGCCCATCGCTCACGCCCCCGCAATTTCTTCCGAATTTCGGTTAATCTCATCGATAATGCGAATAATCTTCCGCGCGTCATCCATGTTGTCTTGAAAGAGTTCAACAATGCTGCCGACGGTTTTAAACGGTTCTTCCTGCAGCACCCGCTTGTCCATGACTCCGTTTTTCACAAAGTAATCGATGATCAATTTGACAAAACGGCTTTGTTGGATGTTCAACCGCTCGCTTGATAAAAATTCGGAAAACGCTTCATTGGCGGCCTGCGGGTCAAGGCCGACGATTTGGCGGACGAGCTTTCTCTGCTTTCCTATTGCCTTTTTTGGCCATTTTCAGTATACCCACCCGGATCAGGAGCGTATACCGCACTCACCCAGTGGTGGGGATTTTCACGGAAAAGATCCATGGGCAATGGTTTGCCCTCCACTCGGGCATGAAAATCACCACTCACCAACGTGGGATTTTCACGGAAATAAGGGAGTATTTTAATTTTACCTCCTATGAATTCAAGATGAACGCTTATAACTTTGCTTTAACAGAAACATTATATATTTTTCTATTTGAAATATTCTATTTTTTATTCTCAGACTCTATCAGTTCTATCATTTTAATAAAATAATTATATACTTCTGTACTTTTATCAAATATGTTTTCTAAGTCTTTTTTCCCACTTTCCAAAACATCTTTTTCCGAAAACTTTTCATTAAAAATAATTGCTAAAGTATATTGCATTTGTGAAGCCACATTTAACATTTGTTTTCCTGTATTTTCTGCTTTTAAATAATCAGAATATACTGATACAAAGTGTTCCGGAAAAACACTAATTAAATAACCATAAAACCACAAATAATCTCCGTCATTTGAATATTTCTCAGTTGCTATTTTAAAGGCATCTAGTAATATATTTTCTGCTTGGTTTAAACATTTTTCTAATTTTGGTGATAATCTTCCCCATTCAGCCATAACATACCAAGTGTAAAAAGAAATTCTGAAAAGATCATATTTCTCAACTGTTTTTAAATAATCTTCATTAATAGCATCAAAAAAAACCTATAAGTTCTTCCCATTTTTCATTTTTTATAATTCTCTCTAACTTATCTAAATCCATTGTACATCATAACCTTTCAAATAATATTCTATTTATTTCTTATTTACCCATGCATCGCTAATTTTCCATATACTATCATTTATCTTTTGAAATGTTACTGTTACTGTTTCTTTCCCAAGATGATGTATAAAATTTTGTGTAAAGGTTTTTCCTTTCCACTCTCGCCTTTTTTCACACGCTTATCAAATTTATTTTTTAACTTCCACAAGATTCTACTTTAAATCCCAAATTTTTATTTTGGATCTACATAAGTATAGGCATAAGGTTTAAGAGAAAAGATCTTCTTTAGGAGATAAACCACCGTAATCCCCATCATAAACCTCTTCTAAAAATCACTTACTTCTAAGTAAACTTACCCTTGTTATAGTCTCTTTTTTAGGATTTTAGATAACTTATCTTCAAAAGACTTGAAGCTATCATATCTCAAAATAAGTTCACAAAGTTCCTTTCGGAAGTTACTCTCATTCCAATTATTTTTCTTAGCCTCAGAAATGAGTACATTAAAGAGAACTTTACCATTCACAAAATAATCTTTGTCATCTTTTGCAACCCCGTTTTTTTTCAAATCCTCCTTTTTGGCATTCTCAATGTTCTTTCTGTATTCATTAAGAAACCAGTCTATCTTTGTTTCATTTTCAAATAAATTATCTCTAATTTCTCTCATTAGATTTTGATCTGGGTTATCAAAAAGTTTTGTTTTTAAATATTTTTCTAAGCTCTCAATTGGCAAAAACAAAACGTCATTTTTATCAATATGAGTCCATTGTCCGTTTCGCTTCTTTTCAATTAGTTTCTTTTCTGCAGCTTGCTTTACATCCCCATCAATGATGCTTAGAAGTTTTACTTTGCTTCCAAGTATACGCTCCTTCAACAAGTTATTATGTAATTCTAAAATATTTTCATATCCACCTACTGGAAGTACCTTGATGAGTTTATTTCTCTTGGCATCGATGTTTTTAAGAAATCTCTCAACAATATTCCATGCTAAATCATCTTCCACTAAAATAATAACATCATGTCTATCGTGCATATATATATCTCTTGTGATATATGCAGGGTAACATGGCGTTTTGCACGTAACGATGTTATTTGCCCCTTTCTCAAGATAGAACAGATTGTTAACATCTAAGTCACGAATTATTTCAATGGAATGCGTTGCAAAATACACTGTTAAATTATATTTTTTTGCAAGATTCTTCATAAATTTAATAAGACGTTTTATTGCTGATGGATGCAGTGCTAATTCGATCTCATCAATTAATATCAACTTGTGTTTTTTATTATTCGTCCTTATTACCAAGTTATATAACAAGTGAAGCAAGTTAATTAACAGGCACTCCCCTGTACTCATAGAGAATTGTGAAATAGTTCCTCTTTCATTACTAAGAAAATACGGAACTCCATCAAAATTATACTTTTCCTTAGCCTTTCTCCTATCAATTCTATATAGTTTTGGGTAATGGTAAATATCACCATGAAGTATTTGACTTAAGCTCTCTGATATAAATTTATCTGCTTCAACTAAGTCACTTTTATCTATATGTAATAACCGTTTATATGAATGATATGTGGTATTCCAAAAACGAGTCCCTCTTGTAATACTGCCTTCTTGAAATCCCTCTAAATCAATCTGCCCATTATTTTCAACTAAACACCAGTTCCCATTTATTGGTTTCCATACTTCATATTTATCCTCAATCTGATACTTGATAGAAGAAGTACTATCGTAATCACCATTCTTAAACATCGCAAATGTTACAGGTCTTTTAATTTTAGGAGCAACAGCCATCATCAATGTGCTTTTCCCTGATCCATTAACCCCTGTTATAGCATATACATCTATACCAAGAGGCATATCTATAGTCATTTTGGAAATTCCCCTAATATTTTCAATTTCAATATGTAATGTCTTTTCCAAATTATCTTCACCTCACATCCTACTATCTCAAGTCGAAAAACAACCTGTATTTAACATAATGGTTAAAAGAAATATTGTAAGTTATCCTTTATAGAGCTGTTTCCTACTTTTATAAAACTCCACCTTCATCAATATATTTCTTCTTTCACATTCCTCTACTTTTACCCTTTTATAATGCTGCTTGTCCTCTAAGTCAACTGTTCCTCACGAACCGTTTTTGATACCATTTTCATCCCTAATTCTTCAAGTTGATGCCTTTGGGTTGCTGTCAAGGGCGGAGTAGCAATAAATAAAAAGTCCTTGGCACGACTTAAAGCAACATACAATATTCTGATGTCATCTTCATTACTATTAATATCTGGATTAAGAAATAATTTTAATAATTCAATTTTATCTAAAAATACAAGAACTGACTCAAACTCTGCCCCTTTTGCCTTATGAATAGTTCTGATTGTGCTTGTTTTTTCTTCAGGAATTTTAAGGTCATTAATTAAATCAGGCGTGTTGATTATCCAATAAAATCCAAAGGGTATAGAAAAAAGAGCACCTTTCCTGTAGAATGTGAGTAGCGACACAAACAAACCCAGGAGGTGCTCTCTATGAACAAGCATACCACACTCCCGAATTTGATGCAAAAACTTGTTTCGGATGAAGAGATTCAACGGATTGCCAAAGCGGTTGGGTATCGTGATTCGTCTCGAACCTTTACGTTGCGCGAGTTGATTCACTTCTTCCTGCTGGCCGCCATGCATCAATGGAAAAGCTTTCGCCACGGAGCCGATGTGGGGCCTCTGTATGGATTGCCGCGATTCCATTATTCAACTGTATCCAAGAAAGCGAAAGAAGTTCCCTATGACATCATGAAACGCTTGTTGGCGTTGATCATTTCCAAGTGCAACCGCCAAACCCGCCGTTCGCTTCGGTTTCCTAAACCGCTTCGGGTGGTGGATTCGACGACCGTCACAGTCGGGAAAAACCGCCTGCCATGGGCGCCGTATCACGGCGAACGCGCCGGAGTGAAGCTGCACGTCGCGTATTCGCCGGAATCCTCGTTGCCGGCAGACGTGGTGGAAACGACCGGGCTGCGTCACGATGGCCCGGTGGGAGAACAGTTGACGAACGCTCAACAAGTGCTGGTGGAAGACCGGGCGTATTTCAAAATCGAACGCCTCGATCGATTTGTGGAGCAGCATCAGCTCTTTGTCATTCGGATGAAGGACAACATCGAACTTCATCAGAAAAAAAGCTTGAAACGCCTTTCCAGCACATCCTCATCGGTTCAAGCCGACTTCACGTGCCAGTTGGGAACGAAACAATACCGCTCCACCAAGCGTCACCGGGTGGTGATCTTTCGAGATGCGAATGGCCGCGACATTCGGGTCGTGACGAACCTCTTCCATGCGTCTGCGGAAACCATTGCCGACATGTACCAACAACGTTGGACTGTTGAGGTCTTTTTCCGTTGGGTGAAGCAATATCTGAATGTTCCGACCTTGTTTGGCACGACGGAAAATGCGGTATACAACCAACTGTTTGCGGCGTTCATCGCGTATGTGTTGCTGCGATGGCTGTATGATCAAATCAAAAAACAGACGAACGTCTCTCTTTCCTTCATTTCGTTCGTTCGCCGTTTTTTCTCTGGGCAGCTTCCTCTCGATTGGAAATCCGGGATGGCCGCTGCTTTGTTTGAGTATGCCCAAATTTATGGAAGGCGTATGTATAATTTTGGATAATCAACACTCGTGAGATTACTTCTATCATCAATCCGACAGAAAGTATTACCGCTTTATACGTGATGAAGAGGAGGAAAACATAAAAAGGAAATACGGTGATTCAGAAGTATTATCATTTATACAAGAAAACTTCGACACACTAAAGGCGCTGATACAAAATTACAAATCATCTTCCTTTCTTCTTCTCGATGAGCGGGTATACCGAAGCAACGCCAATTTTGTAAATAAAAGCATTAAAATGAACAGCGAAATTTACGAGGAATTTAGCAAATTCTGCGAAGATAACTATCCCCAATATCAACTACAGCACCTCGTTGCACAAGCATTGATTGATTTCATGAACAAATATAAGCGATGAAACAACAAAAGAGCCGAAAGCGGCTCTTTTTCTATTCATTCATATCTTCTCTATTCTTCATAGTACTCGTTGTATTATAGAACTCATAAGAATACTGTTTGCCTCGATTTTCTTTGAAATTCGCTTCTCTAACTCATCACAAAGCTCCATAAAATTATTCAATCTTGTAACAATTCTTTTCTGCTCTTCTTTTGGAGGTATTGGAATTAATATCCTCTTGAGTTTTGTTCCATTAAAGTTCGCCTGTCCATTTTGTTGAGTAATATGTGGTTCAATTTGGGTTGTTCTACAAACAGGTGAATTTATAAAATAATTTACATATTCTGGAATTAGATATTCTTTAAATAAACTTACCCTAATCAAATAAGATGCAAAAGTGTATTCATCATCATTCCCTAAGTAGCAACCGCTTTTCCCCACTAACTCATAACTATTTGTACGGTTAAATAAAATATCCCCTTTTTTCAAGTAGAGCCTTGGTAAATCTTCAATAGATTTTTCAACATACTTCAAATCATCGTATACCACTTTACCTCCTTTTATATTATTCATTCGCAACACAGGAACACCCACATTGACTTCTGTAGCCTTGTGCGAAGTTCCATACTCAACAACCTTGCTAAGATTCCCAATTCTTTCCCATTCCCAACCATTTGGCAGTGCATAAGGAATTTCATCGGATGTAATCGGCGGCAGTGGTTTTTCCTTTTTGATTTTTTTTTCGGCAATTAGCCGTTCTTTCTCTTCTTTTATTCTCTGCAACAATACAGAAGCAGGCTCATCGTCTGGATTTTGTCTAACCAATTTTCCTTGCACAGCAAGGATTAATATACTGTGCCGTAATAGGTCAATATCCTCTTTCGTATTACAAAGGTACTCCATGTTTTCAATAGCAAACTGCAAGTCTTCCATTTGCAAAGAATTATTGTAGTCCTGGATTCTTGTAAAGACACTTTTGTTCAATACCTCTGATGCCGTTTGTTTCTTAACAATTTCTTCTAATAATTCATCACACTTTTGGTATAATGCTTCTATTTTCTCTACAATACGTATTTGTTCATTTACTGGAGGTAGAGGAAATAGTTGTTCCTTCAACAATTTGAAATGACGCCCATATCCTCTATCATCTAACTCATAACTTCTTATTACCCAATAAAAATATTTAGGGTATATCGGAGCAAAAGGGCATAATAGTTTTGTACCATCTGCTCCTGGAACAAAATCAAAATCAACGAATTTAACCTCTTTTGTATGGTCGCCGAAGACAGTTATAGGATATTCTATTTTTATCACTGCTTCTTCATTATTCGTGTATCCTGCAATAAATTTCTTCCCCTGATCTATAATCGGGTACTTACCTTCTTCAAGATAATCTTTGCTTTTTAGTGAGTTTTTTGTAGAGAGAGTATAAAATATTTCTACACATTTTACCCACACCCACCCTTTTGGAAGTTCGTATGGAATTTCATCGTTTGCTATAGCTTGAGGTACCTTTGATTTCTTGATTTTTTTTTCAGCAATTAACCTTTCTTTTTCCTTCTCGATCTTCTTCAATAATTCCGATGCAGGTTCATCATTGGGATCTTGTTCCACTAATTTACCTCTCACCGCTAATTTCAAGATAAGCTTCTTCAATTCTTCAACATCTTGCTCGGTTGTAACTGCCTCGTGAAAATGTTGTAATAATGCTTCCACGTCTATACTCCTTTCACGATTGCAGATAGTTCTTCTACCAATCTTTGCTTTATTTCTTTTACTCGCTCAAGAGATTCTTGATACTTTTGCAAAGCAACAGTCGGATCTAAAAGCTGATCTTCCTCGGAATGAGGGTTTTTAATATCCAAATTGTAACCTCTCGCCTTTACCTCTTCGATGGAAACCTTCCACGCATATTCATTTTCTTCTCTATTGTTCCACCATGCTTTTTCTCGCTCGAACTCTTCAATTCGAATCGGCTTTGTCTTGCTGTAAGATTTTTGTCCCTCTGGATATGGATGTTCGTAATACCAAATCTCTTTTGTTGGTTCTCCTTTGGTAAAGAACAGTAGATTCGTGCGAATAGGTGTATACGGCGCAAAAACACCGTTTGGCAGTCGTACAATAGTATGAAGGTTACATTCTTCTAATAGTTTTTCTTTAATTCTCGTCTTTACACCTTCACCAAACAAGAATCCGTCAGGAAGAACAACGGCAGCCCGTCCACCATCTTTCAATAATGTTAGAATCAAAACCATAAACAAATCCGCTGTCTCTTTTGTGCGAAAGCTTGCAGGGAAGTTAGCCTGAATCCCTTCTTCCTCAATCCCGCCAAATGGAGGATTTGTCACGATAACATCTACTTTGTCCTTTGCTCCATAGTCTCTTAAAGGGCGGGATAAAGAATTATCACGGCGTATTTTAGGAATCTCTATATCATGTAAAATTAAGTTTGTCACACTTAAAATATGTGGTAACGGCTTTTTTTCGATACCTAAAAGTGATTCTTGAAGAATTTGAAGTTTTTCTACTGTATCGGCTTGCTTCTTTAAATGAGCTAACGCACTTGTTAAAAACCCACCAGTCCCACATGCAGGATCTAATACTTTTTCTCCGATTTTCGGATTTACCATCTCCACCATAAATTGTGTAACTGCACGAGGTGTATAATACTCCCCTGCGTTTCCAGCGCTTTGTAAATCTCGTAAAAAAGTTTCGTAAAAATCATTAAACAAGTGTCGGTCTTCAGACTTATTGAAATCAATTTCATTGATTTTATTGATAACTTGACGCATCAATGTTCCTGATTTCATATAGTTATAGCTGTCTTGGAAAACTTCTTTAACAATATATCCTCTTGTATTTTCCTCTACATCAGAAAGTTCCTTAAGTGCAGGGAATAATTTGTTATTTACAAACTCCAACAATTCGTCTCCTGTCATTCCCTCGTCATCCGCTGCCCAGTTTCGCCAACGGTACTCCTCTGGAATTGGAGAAACATAATTATCATCTTGGAGTTCTAATTCTACTTCCTTGTCATCAAAAATCTTCAAGAAAATCATCCATACAAGTTGGGCAATACGTTGCGCATCTCCGTCCACTCCTACGTCTTGGCGCATAATGTCTTGAATCGATTTGACTATATTTGCTATGCTCATGGTGCTCCTCCTCTGTTATTGGATTCTAAGCTGATGTATAAATTTGTTGTTCTAATTCTCTAATCGCTTTCAAGTACTGTTGCTTCCCACCAAAACTTTTCACAATCTCTACAAGTGAGCCAAATTGGTCAAACGGAGGCAGTTTAAGCACTTCCATGCTTTCGATATTCTCAATCCCTTGATCAGCGTACTTATCGAGTAAAGCTTCAAGCACCGCTCTGGCTTTATCACCATACTTTGCGAAGTAGTTTCTTTTCTTCACATTCATAGCTCTTTCTTTGCGTGTTAAAGGTTTCATATCAAACGCTACATGACAAATTAAATCAAATGGGTCATAATCCCTGCCTACTTCTTCCTGAAGCTCATCTAATAAAATACCTTGTTCTAACAGCTCTTCAATAATAGCTTGCTTACGTTCTGCACTATTCCATTTTTGCAAAAACTCATCCAAAGAAGCATATTCTTTCTTGATTGTCTTTCTAGTGTAATCCTTTAAGGACTCCGTAATAAGTTTACCATCTTCACTGTAATATTGAACACGTTCGTTAATGACTTGTACTTTAACGTTGTTTACGTAATATGTTTTCACTCCGTTTTCCCCTTCAGTTTCTCCGTTCATATTCTCCCCTTCCCCTACAAAATCAATAGGAGAAACTGACGAAATGTCATTGTCATTATCACTATCATCTTCCTCTACATCTGGAGGAATTAGAGAATCCCCATCTTTTGATTCATATATCTGAACAGGATCTCCGTCGAATGCAGGGTCAGCAAATAAATTCGTTACTCCCCGAAAGTCCATGATTGTAAAAGAAAATTTATTGTACTCTTCATTTACACGAGTACCTCTTCCGATTATTTGCTTAAATTCGGTCATAGAATTAATATTTGCATCAAGAACAATAAGCTTGCATGTTTGTGCATCTACCCCCGTCGTCATCAGTTTTGACGTAACTGCTATGACTGGGTAAGTACTTGCAGGATCAATAAAGTTATCAAGTTCTGCCTTTCCTTCCTCGTTGTCTCCTGTAATTCGCATAACATATTTGTGGTTTTTGGCAACTAAATCGCTATTTTCATTCGCTAATGCCTGCCTCATCCGCTCGGCATGTTCAATATTGTTACAAAAAACAATTGTTTTCTGATAGCGATCTGTCTTTTTCAGATACTCTGTTATTTTTTTTGCGACTATTTTAGTACGTTCTTCTAATACAAGATTGCGATCAAAATCTTTTACATTATATATACGGTCTTCAATCACTTGTCCGTATTTATCTTTCATTCCCTTGGATGGTCGCCAACCTTCCACATCTTTATCAATGGTGTATCTAATTACCTTGTAAGGAGCAAGAAAACCGTCTTCAATTCCTTGCTTTAAACTATAGGTATAAATTGGTTCTCCAAAATAATGAATATTAGACACGTCTTTTGTTTCTTTTGGAGTAGCAGTAAGACCGATTTGTGTCGCAGGAGAAAAATACTCTAGAATCTCTCGCCATGCCGAGTCTTCTCTGGCACTTCCACGGTGACATTCATCGACAATAATTAAGTCAAAGAAATCAGGAGAGAATTCCTTATAAATATTCTTCCAATCTTCAGACCCAGACACTCCTTGATAAAGGGCAAGGTAAATCTCATAAGATTTATCTACTTTTCTATTTTTTATTTTCGTCATTTTGTCTCCAAAGTGTTTAAAATCATTTGCCATCGTTTGATCCACTAAGATATTTCGATCCGCAAGAAACAAAATACGCTTTTTCATTTTGGACTTCCATAATCTCCAAATGATTTGAAAAGCAGTCAACGTCTTACCTGTTCCTGTAGCAAGAACAAGTAAAATGCGATTTTGTCCTTTAGCAATCGCTTCCACAGTTCGGTTAATAGCAATTCTTTGATAGTATCGAGGAGCTTTACCACTTGGATCCACAAAATAATCTTGAGTAATAATCTTTTCTTCTCTTTCCGTGATTCCTTTCCATCGTTTGTACCGCTTCCACAACTCTTGAGGAGATGGAAATTGATCCATAGGTATTTCTTTTTCAATGAGATGGCTTTGACCTGTTCTGTCGTGAAAAAGAAATGCCTTTCCATTTGAACTAAAAACAAATGGAATATCTAAAATCTTAGCATATTCCAGTGCCTGTTGCATCCCGTCACCAACGGAATGCTTATCATCTTTTGCTTCAATAATTGCAAGCGGAAGATGTGGCTTATAGTACAAAATATAATCCGCTCTCTTTGCCTTTTTACGAGTATGCATCTTTCCCTTGACTACAATACGCCCTGCAGTAAACGTAACCTCTTCCCGTATTTGTTTATGTAAATCCCAGCCTGCCTTAACCAAGGCTGGCGTGATAAACTTGGTACAAATATCCCTTTCTGTATAACCACTCTTTTTCAATAAAAATCCCCTCCATTTCATCTTTATTACTTTTTGTCAAGTGTCTTTAAACTCATTTTACCAAACATTTTAATATAGTTTAGATGTTTTTCTTTCTTTTAACTGTAATCAATACAAACAAAATGGATTTTTCATAAACGATGGAAAATATTTCCTATTTTTAGAGATTAGAATAGGGTTAATTTTGAGGGCTTTTAATTGAGTGAGGAATTTGCGGAAGTAGTAGCGGGTATACTTCTGTTTTGCTGACTCAATACCGTGTCGTGAAACATATTTCAAAAACTCAATGAGCTGTTCTTTCTCTTTTTTTGTGAGACTGCTTTGATTAATTCGAATTCTCGCTTTGTTAATCTTGTAGTAGTCTCCTTCATAAAGTAAGGCACCAAGATATTTTGACATATAGTGTCTATCCTGAAAACACCATTTAAGATAAAAAACGGAGCCCACCTAGCCTTCGGAATCGTATTCCAAAGGAAGGTATTTCAGTATATATATGGTTAATAAGTGCTATGCACTCGTTTTTTCTATATAGACTCCCATGACAAAAAAATTTCGTCACCATCGGAAGGATGAAAAGACCTCTATGTTGAATTTTACAACTTTACACATTTTGGAGTTCGGGTATTTTCAGGATAGATGCACCTTGAAAAGTTAACTTCTGGATTACACTGCACACCCTAGGCGTTGTAGCACTTCCTTCGGGCGTTCATGGATGTAGTCCACAAACCGGGCAATGGCTTGGGAGATATCGTTTTGATCTTTGTGAAACACATTGGCAATGACAGTGTCTTTCAGCCATTTCCACAAGCGTTCGATCGGGTTCAGTTGCGGAGAATACGGAGGAGGAAGGTAAATGAAGTGAAAACTCCGTCCTTCTTCCCGCAAAAACTCTCTCACCATTTTGGCATGATGAATTCGGGCGTTATCCAGCACCAAGACGATGAGACGATCCGGGTAACGCTCTTTGAGAACCCGCAGGAAATCCAAAAACGTTGTCGCATTGGCCGCTCCTGCTTGATAAAGAACTGTTTCGCCATCATGGACGTTAACGGCGTCAAACAGCGATACGTGAGCATGATGGCCGAACGTCGGCACTTGCTTTTGACGGCCAACCTCTGACCATGTCGTACGCAACACATGATACGATCGGATATGCGTTTCATCGATGTACAACAGGACGGAATCTGGATTGATTAAGTTTTTTTTATTAGATCCATTTGTTTTTCGAAGTGTTTTTGCCGATCCGGATCTCCTTTCGCCAACGTGTAAGTCGGCCGGGTCCACGAAAGCCCTTTTCGATGCAAGAGTTTTCGCAAGGCTTCGCGGGACATGGAGATGCCATAATGGTGGTGTACATAGGATTGAAGGATCTTCGTATTCCACGCCGAAGCGATGTCCCAGCCTAGCTCCGCGGGTGTCGTGGTCAACACAAGGTGTTTGATCTCTTCCTGCTGTTCTTCGGTGAGAAACGGCTCTCGCCCAGGGGCAAAATCCCGATGAAGCAGGAGTTCCAGGCCCCCTTCGTTAAACAGCGACACATAATGAGAAACGGTTTGGCGGCACACGTTGACCATGGAGGCCACGTCTTTGCCCAAATAGCCTTCCATGACCAGGCGGACGGCCATCACACGTTGGCGGAGATGAGCGTTTTTGATCTTCCGTTCCTGCTTGCGGAGTTTCCGGGGCGTCCATCCATGGTTGTCGGTGATGTTGAGACGTTTCATGCAGAATTCCGCTCCTTTCCCATGCTTTTCCTTAGGAGCAGTATAACCAGAGTGGGCACCGCTTATGCGAAGGTTAACTTTTCAATGAGCATGTATATAGAAAGCATTTGCGGCGTAGGAATCATAAAAATCGCATCTCCCATATACTTGGCATATGCAGAATTTTTATTACCATGCAAGCTCTTAATAAAAGGGAATACTTCCTTAGATATGATTCCATACATTTGTGAATCTTCTGGATTTTTAAACTTGCTCCAACGCAAGTGTTGTTTATCTTCAGGAAAGATTCATTCAAAATCAATACCTAACAGAACAGCCTCTTGTTCATTTTTCGTTTCCACTTCATCAAGACCTTTAATAAACAAAAGGTATGTAAACTGCTCAATAACCGTCAGCGGGTTCGTAATGCCGCCTGTCCAAAACGTTTCCCATATTTTATCGACTTTATGGCGCAATTCGCCTGTGAGCATGGCTTCTATGTACCTCCTTGTGATTTCCAATCTCTATTATATACGGTTTTCGATACAAAAAGGGGAAGAAAAATACGTTTTATGCCGGTTGACGCTCAGGAAGACGGAGAATGTCTTTCTTTGTGGAACAAAGAAACTCCCACTGTGCTTTGTTATGAAGAGGGAATCGTTCACCATAACCGTTCGAGGAACACTTGCAAGTGTTGTGGATTCTCAATAGGATGGATCTCATCCAGCCCCCAGTTTTGCAGGCGGATGAAATCTTTATCATGTCATTCGTGTCGTCATGGCCGTTTGCCCAATTCGACTGCAAACAACAAGGCCGGATCCACCGGCCCGTTGTCTTATCTCAACCGAATTTTCGCCACACACTCCACATGCGCCGTGTGCGGAAACATGTCCACTGGCTGGACTTCGATCGTTTCGTAGCCGCCGTCTTCTAGGATGCGCAAGTCGCGGGCGAGCGTCGCCGGGTTGCACGAGACGTAGACGACGCGCGGCGGTTTCATGGCGATGATCGTCTCAAGCAGCGCGGCGTCACAGCCTTTGCGCGGCGGGTCAACGACCAAGCAGTCGGCGCGGATGCCTTCTTGATACCAACGCGGGATGACGTCTTCGGCGGCGCCGACTTCGAAGGTGACGTTTTGGATGCCGTTGAGTTTGGCGTTGCGCTTGGCGTCTTCGATCGCTTCGGGGACGATTTCGACGCCGTAGACGTGTTTCGCTTTACGCGCCAAAAAGAGCGAGATCGTGCCGATGCCGCAGTAGGCGTCGATCACCGTCTCCCGCCCGGTCAACTCCGCGTATTCGAGCGCTTTGTCATACAGCACTTTCGTCTGTTCGGGGTTGACTTGGTAAAACGAGCGGGCCGAGATGGCGAATTGAATGCCGCCGATGCGGTCGGTGATGAACTCGCTTCCCCATAACACCCGCGTTTTGGCGCCGAAAATGACGTTCGTCCGCTCGGGGTTGACGTTTTGCACGATCGATTTCACGCCCGGAATGGCGCGGACGATGTCACGGACAATGTCCTGTTCGTGAGGCAGATAGTCCGTGCGGGTGACGAGAACGACCATCACCTCGCCTGTTGCCGCGCCGTAGCGGGCGACAATATGGCGAAGAACGCCCTTGTGCGTAGCTTCGTCGTATGGGGGAATACCATAGCGCTCGGCGATGCGCTTCACGGCCTGGACGACGACATCGTTCGCCTCTTGCTGGATGAGGCAGGCGTCCATATCGATGATTTCATGCGTCCGCTCCTTGTAAAAGCCCGCCACCAAGCCCCCTTCGCGCTCGCCAACGGGCACTTGCGCCTTGTTTCGATACCGCCATGGGTTCTTCATCCCGATGACGGGATGGACGGTGACGCCTTCTAGCTTGCCGATGCGGGCGAGCACTTCTTTCACCTGCTTTTCCTTCGCTTTCAGCTGGCCTTCGTAGCTGAGGTGTTGCAGCTGGCAGCCGCCGCATTGGCGATAGACGGGGCACGGCGGCTCAACGCGGTCGGGGCTTGGTTCGTACAGCTCCACGAGGCGGCCGTACCCATACCCTTTTTTCACTTTGATCGCTTTCACCTTCGCCCGCTCGCCGGGAAGCGCGTGTTTCACAAACAACGGAAAACCGTCGACTTTCGCCACCCCGAGCCCGTCGTGGGTCAAATCGGTGAATGTGACGTCATAATACTCGTTTTTGGCGACTGGTGGTTGCTGCTTCGTCATGTCGTTCTCCTTTCTGCCGTTCCTCTGTATATGTAGCGTGCCCTTTATAGGGGAAAGGCATAAGAAAAGAACAGGCTTATCTTCCTGTTCTCACTTGTTCTGCCTTTTCTTTTGGCATCAATACGTCAATATGGCGGCGCAAATTGACGAACTCCCCTGGAAGCATGCCGCCGAATTCGCCGTCTAAGTTCAGCTGCATCGGCGAGTGCACTTTCACCCGGTTCGCTTTCGTGTAAATGACGTGTGGGTCGTTGATGTGCTCGCCGCGCGCCGCGAGGGTGACAAGGCGGATGAATTCGGCCAAGTTCGTTTTCTTGACGATGATAAAATCGAACAGGCCGTCATTCAATGATGAATCGGGTGCCAGTTTTTCAAACCCGCCGACCGAGTTCGTGAGCGAAACCAAAAACATCATAATCTCGCCTTCGAACAGTTTGCCGTCATACTCGATTTGCGCTTCGGTCGCCTTGATGGACGGCAACATCTCGATCCCTTTCAAGTAATAGGCGAGCTGGCCAAGCATCGTTTTCAGCTTGCTCGGCACTTCGTAGGTGAGCTCGGTCAGGCGCCCGCCGCCCGCGATGTTGATGAAATAGCGCGTTTTGTCTTCGTTTGTCACACAGCCGATGTCAATCGGGACGGGCTCGCCCGTGGCGATCACGTCGCACGCCCCTTCAATCGAACGGGGCACGCCGATGGCGCGGGCGAAATCGTTCGTCGTCCCAACGGGAATGACGCCCAGTGTCGGCCGATGCGGCTGATCGGCGATGCCGTTGACGACTTCATTGATCGTTCCGTCGCCCCCTGCGGCGACAACGAGATCAAATTCCCGCAGGACGGCCTGGCGCGCTGCTTCCGTCGCATCCCCCGGCCCTTCGGTGGCGTGGCACGACGTTTCATAGCCCGCCTTTTCCAACCGCACGAGCACATCAGGCAAATGGCGCTTAAACAGCTCCCGCCCTGATGTCGGGTTATAAATGATTCGAGCTCGTTTCATTATTCTCAACCTACTTCCTTTTTTCCATTCCACCCGTTCCCATCATAACGAAACAACGCTTCATGCGCAACTCCGACGAATGTCGTGAACAAGGCGGCGAGAAACAGCGCCCTCGGGTTCAAGCGAAGGGCGCTGTGGGAGGATAGGCATCATTCTGTTGTCTTCGCCTCTTGGGACGATGCTGGCGCACCGAGCGGCTGGACATGGGCCGCTCCACCCTGGGCGATGCTCTCAAGCAGCTGCTTCACATCGATGCCGGTCGACGCTTTCAACGTCTCCTGCAAGCTCGCCATTAAGTTCGTCGCATAGCCCGTGACGCGGTTGGCGCCGCCTCCCGCTCCTGAGCCGGTGTCGACGATCGTCAGCTTCTCGATGTTCGCAAGCGGGCTCGCCACTTGTTTCGCATACTCCGGAAGCATCTTGATGATCATGTCGAGCACCGCAGCCTGGCCATAGCGCTCGAACGCTTCGGCGATCTTTTGTTTCGCTTCCGCTTCGGCGAGGCCTTTCAGTCGGATGATTTCCGCTTCCGCTTCCCCTTTCGCTTTCTCCGCCTCGGCTTTTGCCAACCCGTCGAGTCGGACGCGCTCCGCTTCCGCTTTCGCCAGCGTTTCGACGCGGTACTTTTGCGCATCGGCTTCGGCGATTTGTTTCGCCTTTTCCGCCGCCGCTTTTTGTTCGATCGCATAGCGCTCGGCATCGGCTTTTTTCTTCACTTCCGAGTCGTATTGGCGCTCGCGGCGCAAAATTTCTTTTTCTTCGAGCTCGATTTGTTTTTGCCGCTCGATGATTTTGATTTGCATTTGTTGGGCCATCACTTCTTGTTTCGCCTTCGCTTCCTCCAAATGATACGCCTGGTCGGCGCGCGCTTTGGCGATGTCTTGTTCGCGGCGGAACTCGGCGAGCTTCAGTTGGTTGATTTTCTCCGCTTCGGCGATTTCCGTCAGCCGCTCGAGCTCGGCTTTGCGCGCTTCCTTGTCCGCTTCGGCGCGCTTGATGCGCGTCTCTTTTTCCGCCTCGGCTGTTGCGATGTCGGCGTCGCGCTTCACTTGGGCGATGCGCGGTTTCCCGAGTGCATCAAGGTAGCCGTTTTTGTCGCGCACGTCTTTGATCGTAAACGAGACGATGACGAGCCCCATTTTCGCCAAATCTTGCGACGCGACACGCTGCACTTCTTGCGAAAACTTGTCGCGGTTTTTGTAAATTTCCTCCACCGTCATCGATCCGAGAATGGAGCGAAGGTGGCCTTCCAACACTTCCCGCGCTTCATTTTCCATATCTTGTCTTGTTTTCCCTAAAAACTGCTCGGCCGCGGTCGCGATTTCGCCGATTGAGCTGCCGACTTTAATGATTGCCACCCCATCCGCCATCACGGGCACGCCTTGTTCGGTGTACACCTCGGGCGTTTGCACGTCAAGCTTGATCGACAATAGGCTCAGCGGCTCAGCCTGTTGGAAAATCGGCACGACGAACGTGCCGCCGCCGCGGACGATTTTGATTTTGTTTCCCGATTCATCGACATGAACGTTTTTGCTTCCTAAGTAGCTGCCCGTCACAATGAGCGCCTCATCCGGCCCGACGGTGCGGTAGCGGGCGATAAAAATGGCAATAAGGCCGACAAGAAGCAAGACGACGACGCCGATCACGACAAGCCATGGCGCAATAGTCATCACTTTTTCCCCTTTCTCTGTTTAAATCAAAGCATGATACGGATCGCGCTTCGCCACTACAGCGATGCCGTTTTCCATTTGCACGATGACGACTTCTTCCCCCGCAGCGATTTCCTCGCGATGGAGGCTTTTCGCTGGTTTCGCCACCGCCCCGCTTTTGCGGGAGATGAGAATTTCACCAAACCCATCAGGCGGCACCGGGACGATCACTTTGGCGAGCGTTCCCTCCAAATCGGCGTCCGTATATCCAAGTGACGCCTCAGCCGAACGGAGCGGCAAAAAAACGAAAAAGTGCAACAGCAACACAGCAACAAGCGCCACACCGATGGCAAGCCACAGAACCAAGCTCGATGCCCAGTCTGTGTACCATTCCGCCAGCAATCCGACCGCGCTGCCAACAATGAAAAACGATAAAATGAGCTGCGGGCTAAACAGCGGATGATCAGCCACATCGAACAAACCGTCAAGCACATCGCTGAAGAAAAAATACAAAACCGTCAACAACGCACTGACGACAAGCACCCATCCGTACACAACTTCAGGCGAATGGCTGAACAACTCCCCTCCCTCCTTTCCCCTTCGCTTATACATACGGCGAAGGCAGCCGTTGGTTTCATCATTTTTCCAATGTCATCAAAATTCGACAATCCTCCCTGATTTCCTTCTTCTAACAGCAGAAAAAATGCAGGGAGACCGGCAGGATTTTGCATAGTGCAAGGCGAATCAAGCTATGCGAATCTAAAAACATATCGGGAGGGAGACCATGTCAGAAACGCGCATTGACCACGATCGGCTGTTTAAAGAGTTGTTGAGCACCTTTTTTGAAGAATTTGTTCTCCTCTTCTTTCCTCACGTACACGAACAGATTGACTTTCACTACCTTTCCTTTTTATCAGAAGAAGTGCTGACCGATGTCACCGCGGGTGAAAAACATCGAGTCGATTTATTGGTCGAGACGAAGCTGAGAGGAGAAGATGGACTGATCGTCGTCCACATCGAACATCAAAGCTACATCCAATCCTCGTTTTCAGAGCGAATGTTCATTTATTTCAGCCGCTTGTTTCAAAAACACCGCCGCCGCATTCTTCCGATCGCCATCTTCAGCTATGATGCCATCCGCGATGAACCATCTTCATTCACCGTTTCGTTTCCGTTTTTGACCGTTCTCGATTTCCGTTTTTTGACGGTGGAATTGTCCAAACTCCCATGGCGCACATACATCCGCCATGACAACCCGGTCGCTGCCGCCCTGTTAAGCAAAATGGGGTATAATGAAGAGGAGAAGGTGGAAGTGAAAAAGGAATTTTTGCGCATGCTCGCCCGCCTCGAGCTCGATGAGGCGAGACAGCGTCTGTTGTTCGGCTTTTTCGAAACGTATTTGCGGTTATCGGAGGAAGAAGAAGTCCGACTGCGAGATGAGGTGAAGACCATGGAGGAGAAGGAGGCTGCCAAAGTCATGGAACTTATCGTGTCATACGAACAGAAAGGCATGGAAAAGATCCATGGACAACGTTTTGCCCTCCACCCGGGGATGAAAATGACCGCTGAAGGCGCATGTATTTTCACGGAAAAAGGAATGGAAAAAGGAATAGAGAAAGGAATGGAGAAAGCAAAGTTGGATGTTGCGAAACGAATGTTGGCAAAAGGATTTGATGCTGACACGATCCATGAACTGACCGGACTGCCGCTGGAAACGATTGAACAATTGAAGCCATGAGAAGGCAAACCCCTTCTCCCTGAATCATTCGGGTTGCCGCCCCCCATTTCTCCAAACTTTGGAACATCTTCAGGGAGAAGGTCTTTTCATCGTTCTTCGCTTTATTCCTCTGAAATCCCCAGCCGCTCCAACTCCCGCCCAAGCTGCCCCGTAAGCATGAGCCCGTACATGCGAAAATCGGCCCGAAGCGACCAAAACGGATGGCCGAAGGTGGCGGGCTTGTTTCCTTCAATGAAAAAGTGGCTGAACCAGGCGAGCGCATAGGCGGCCACTGGAGCGCCGAGCAGCCACCACGCATTCCTCGTCACGATCGCAATGATCACAAACAAAAACACGAAGCTCGTTCCGACAAAATGCCAGCGCCTTGTCGCCCGTTTGCGGTGCTGAGTCAAATAAAATGGCCAAAACTCTTCATAATCGCGGAATTCCATCTCCCTTTCCCCCTTTGATGGATGCGGCGCGCCGCCCACGAATGCCGCGAACGAGCAGCACCCAGTACCCGATCATGTACAGAAACAGCACAAGCGACAGCCACGCCCACCATTGCCCTTCGATGAGGGATTGCTGCCAGTAGGCGAACGGATCGACGCCGACCCTGGCGATCGTGTGAAAATTGTTCAGAAAAAAGAGCGGCACTGCGATCACCGCAACGAGCGAATACAAGCGGCGAACCGTTCCTTTCACTAGCATCGCCACACCGACAATCAAGGTGGCCATGCACATAATGTAGTACAACACGGACATCCATAGCGGCGCACTCGGGCCCATTTCAAATCCCTTTTCATCCGTCATAATGGCCATATTCGATGAGAACCAAAAGAGTTCCTTCCTGTTAGAACGATGTTCCCTTCCTCTGTGAGGGAGCGGCTGCTCAAGTTCAACACACATTTGGCCTGCACCCACAAAGCTCCCCTTCATAATGAATTGTGTTTTCAAGTTGCGGGAAAGAGTGTGGGAACACAGAAGGACGTAACTCTTAGAACGGGATCTCCTCCATTTTTGGGATCATGCCCGCTCAGCTGCAGTCAGTTCGCTTTTGTTATGTTTAGCACTTGAGAATCAATACCTAATTTCTATATACATGCAACATGAAGAGTTAACTTCTCAGTCATCCTGCACACCCTAAGCGTTGCAGCACTTCCTGCGGACGTTCGTGGATGTCGTCCGCAAACCGAGCAATGGCCTGGACGATATCGTTTCGATGTTTGTGAAACACATTGGCGATCACGGTGTCTTTCAGCCATTTCCACAAGCTGAATGCGGGCGTGATCCAACACCAAGACGATGAGACGGTCTGGATCGCGCTCTTTGAGCATTCTCAAGAAATTCAAGAACGTCGCGGCATTGGCGCGGCAGTCGTTTGATGAAGCACCGTTTCGCCATCGTGGATGTTGACCGCGCCAAACCGCGATACGTGGGCATGATGGCCGAACGTCGGCACTTGTTTTTGGCGGCCGACTTCCGACCATGTGGACCGCAAGACATGGTAAGAGCGGATATGGGTTTCATCGATGTACAGAAGAACGGCATCTTCTGTCTCCTTGGTGATCAAGTTTTTTTTATCAGATCCATTTGTTTTTCAAATTGCTTTTGCTCATCCGGATTTCCTTTCGCCAGTGTGTACGTCGGTCGTGTCCACGACAGCCCTTTGCGGTGCAGGAGTTTTCGCAACGCTTCGCGGGAAATGGAAACACCGAATTGCTTTGCGACATAGGATTGCAGGAGTTTGGTGTTCCACGCCGAAGCCACATCCCGCCCCAGTTCGGCGGGAGTGGTGGTCAACACAAGCTGTTTGATCTTTTCCTGCTGTTCTTCGGTGAGAAACGGCTCCCGCCCGGGGGCGAAATCCCGATGAAGCAGGAGTTCAAGGCCGCCTTCGTTGAACAGCGACACATAATGGGAAACGGTTTGTCGGCACACGTTGACCATGGAGGCCGCTTCTTTGCCCGAATAGCCTTCCATGACGAGGCGAACGGCCATCACCCGTTGGCGAAGAAGGGTGTTTTTGATTTTCCGTTCCTGTTTGCGAAGTGTCCGAGGTGTCCATCCGTGATCGTTGGTGATTTTGAGACGTTTCATGCAGAATTCCGCTCCTTTTCCATACTTTTCCTTAGGGACAGTATAACCGGAGTGGGCACCGCTTATGCGAAGGTTAACTTTTCAATGAGCATGTATATACAATGAATGGTCAAAACATCAGCAACAATCTGCTGATCCATTCATGTAACGAACATACCAGGACACTGACCGCTCGCTTTCGTAAGCGTAAATCACGAATCATGCGGAAGACAACAACATGAGTCATACAAAAACGGGTCTCTTAATCATACGGTTCCTCTCCTACATGAATGATCGTTATCCGTTACATGTGAGGAAAATATTGTAGGTCATATTCATGTTCCCCAACAAGCGCAGTGGAGTGAAAAAAGAAAAAGATATACAAAACGAACCTGTCCCTGCTATAATGTCAATTGAAAAAAGAACCAATATTGGAGAAAAACGTTCATGAACGTTCAACAACATGCCATTGTCAACCACCTACATGTAGAATGGACGAATTTCGTTACCAATGGGTGTTAGTGGATTTACTTAAGTGATAAATAATGACTAGGGGGTTTTCTTGCACTTTTTCAACTAGACAGGGGGAGCAACAGATGCCAGATGTGACTATATCGATTTGGACTGCTGCAGTCGGCTTTTTTCTCGGTTTCTTGGCATACTTTTTTAAAAAATGGTGTCCTTCTTTATATGTACATATCCTCACTGCGATACTCGGAATCGGATGGATCGTCTATGTGTTCTTAGATCAAGGGTTTATAAAAACGGTGCCCATTTTTTTTATATTTGGATTTAGCTTTTTTAGCTCTCCGGTACCGGAAAGAAGCAAAACCCAATTGAAAGAGATCATCGATCAACTAAAGGAACAAGGTGCGAGAGAAATAGTCTTGTCTAAAAATAAAGAGCGCCTATTAGCGGATTTGTTATTTTCCGGATTTTTCATCGTCATTGCTGTTCTTTATTTCCTTTTCGGGCCGAATTCCGCGATTACGTTCATCCTTTTATATAGCTTCATCTCTCTTTTTGTTGGGCTGACAAAAAGAGTGGGACTGCTTCGCTCTCTCCGCCTTTTTTACGCAGAACACGAAGAAGCATTATATGCTGTATCTTTGTTTGAAACCAAAAAATATCCATTGAAGGAACTTTCAGAAGTAAGCGTTCAGACAAGGCCGGATGTGTTGCAACTATTCCAGCTTTTTTCTTTGTTCTCTCCTAATATCGACTATACGACCAGCATGGGGAAAACGTGGAAGTTATCTTTTTCCGGTGAAAAAGTTTATCTCACCCCTGATCCATTAGAATCGATGGATTTTCTCCTTAAAGGAGAAATACATAAAATGGAAGAGTTCGAAGTAAAGCCTTTTTATCATCCAAAAAATTGGAAACGACTTTTAGGAAAATGGTATTTTGCAGCAACGGTGAAAGGGGTGGGAGCTTATGCAGCCCTTCTCACACTGTTTACTTTGCTGGGGATCGGGCCGATCGCAACAACCGCTGTTATTATACTATTTTGGATATTCAATCTATGGATTTCGGATCGCGTATTGAAAATCGCTTTAGATATGAGGAAAATAGACGATCCCGATTTGCTGCCCATCATCGAGAAAGTCTTTTCACGTGCCGGCCTTTCTCATGTTGATATTTATGTTACGGAATCGGCCGAATATAACGGTTTTGCGATAGGTGCGAATATTGGTCGATCATTGGTAGCGTTAACTTCAGAAACGCTGAAACTTCCCCATGAAGCCATTGAAGGCATTTTGGCTCATGAGGCGATTCATGTGAAAAAGCGAGATGTCTTGATAGGACAGTTATTGCGATTTGCGTTGATCGGGTTAGTTTTTGCTGGTGTTTTCCTTATCCATGAAGCCTTTCCAAATTGGCTAGAACATAATCAAATCTTTGTTTTTCTCGGCCTATGGCTCTTGATTTTTCTGCTTCCTGCTTTCCAATCTCTATTCACACAGTGGATGGAAGTCCGGGCAGATCATTTAGGAGCAACGCTGTTGGACGGTGGGAATGCTCAAATGGCTAACAGTTTGACGATCCTGTGTGAATATCAAGATCGAGCATTGGAAAAGTCTGTAGGATACCACATTGATTTTAAAAACGAGCAAGAAGCAAATAAAAAGGACAAAAAAATCTCTTCCTTAGAAAGAGATTCTTGGTTTTTTAGATTTTTGGAATTCCAGTTTATGCCCCATCCGCCCATGTATTGGCGTGTTCATGCGCTTCAAACAACAGAAACCGAATGGAGCATCAGGAAAATCAAATTATGGTGGTGCAGCCGCTTCCGAGAGTCGTTGCCCAATTGAAACCGTAGGTGAGCAAACTTACTCATCTCCATGGACAACTGAGATCCCTTCGTGAGACTTCGCTGTTGTACATATGAGGCACGAACGTCCTTGTGGCTCGTAGTAGGCACGCCTATTCTAGCCAAGGAATTCGGTCCTTGTGACAACAGCAAACGAAGCCCTTCCTCCAACATCATTCCGAGCGAAGTGATGATTCGGATCATGGGGCCCCCTGTATTGCGGGCGCACCCACTCTCGGACATGCAACGGCTGCACGTCGTCCTGCCAGCTCTCGCAATATGAGCAGACTCGATACAAAAAGTGCTGACGACACGGAATCAACGTACAGCCGTCTCATTTCGTTTTATACTCCAGCATCATGAGCAAGCGCCGCACACGAAAATGAACATCGCCTCTTTCCAGCCGCTTCGGCTGAAAAGAGGCGATGTCTTCTTACGACTGGCTGCTGTCTCTCGCTTTTAAGGTGACCGATACGGTCGTCTCAAACCCGTCGCGATAGATCGTCAGTTTGATGCGATCACCGACCGCTGTTTTCGTATACAAATATTTGCGCAACGCGCTGACGCTGTCGATTTTCTCCCCGTTGATCGCCGTGATGACGTCTTTCGATTTCAATCCGGCCTCGGCGGCTGGGGAGAACGGTTCGACGGACGTGACGGCCGCCCCGCTTGTGATGTTCGACGGCAATTTCAATTCATTCGTGCGGACATCATCGGACAAATCCGCCACATCGACAAGCTGGACGCCAAGGTACGGGCGTTTGATTTTCCCATCTTTCATCAGCTGCTCGACGATCGGTTTGACGTTTTCGCTCGGGATGGCAAAGCCGAGCCCTTCGACGCCCGTTTCCGCGATTTTCATGCTGTTGATGCCGATCACTTGCCCCGCGCTGTTGATGAGCGCCCCACCGCTGTTGCCCGGGTTGATCGCGGCGTCCGTTTGGATGACGTCGATTTCCCAATCCCCCGCTGACGTTGAGACGGGCATCGTCCGTTTGCCGCTGACGATCCCTTCCGTCACCGTCCGCGACAAATCAAGGCCGAGCGGGTTGCCGATCGCCGCGACAGGCTCGCCGATTTTCACCTTCGACGAGTCGCCGAAGCTCGCCACTTTCGTCGCCCCTTCAGCAGGGATTTTCAAGACGGCGAGGTCGGTGAGTGCATCCGCGCCGACGATCTCGGCTTTCACTTTTTTCCCGTTCGCGAGCGCCACTTCGACTTTGTTCGCCCCTTCAATGACATGGTTGTTCGTCACAATGTAGGCCGCATCGCCGTCTTTTTTAAAGATGACGCCCGACCCCGTTCCCGCTTCGGTATCTTGCGCTTGATCAGAGAAAAAGTCCACTTGCTTCTGAATGTTGACGACGCCGACGACCGCATCGGCCACTTTATTAATGGCAGCGATCATGTTCGTGTTGACGTTCGCCGTCGGCTGCAGCGGCAGCGCCTCGCTTTTTGCGGTCGTTTCCGCTGTTTCCGTTTGGGAATTCGTTTCTTCATGCATCCATTTCGGCGCCACATACCACGTCGCCGCGCTCCCAATCACCGCCCCTGCGACGGAAGCGGCGAGCCACGATACGAAGCGGCCGCGGCGTTTCGGTTCTGGCGTTGGGGTTGGTTCAAATGGCATCATGTCCATGGGTCATCTCCTCCTTCATGATCCATGATGGAATATGCAGCATCTTCGAGCGAATGGCCGCCAAGCAGTGAAATGGCGGGCGACATACGACGATGCCACCGACATCGATCGGCCTTGCATAAAGAGAAGACCAGCGTCGCTGTTTCTTTCGGTTGTTCTGATGCATCGTTTCATCCCTCCCTGCATCCGTTATGTCGTCTCCGGCGCTGGCGTCATCCGCTTCTGCTTCCGCCTCCGTCCCGCTGCGAGCGTGCGGATCGACAGGAAAATCCCCGTCGCGGTCAAAATGATCATCGCCACCGCCGCGACATCAACCGCCCAGCGGATGTCAAGCGAACCGATTCTCCCTTCGTGCAGCTGGCGGACGAACATCATGAGCGACGATCCGCCTCCCTCGGCGCGCGGTGCCATCGGGGCCGTAGATGCCCCCGCTCCCGACGTCTGCCCCGCCCCGAACGCGTTCATTCTTTCCTGCGCGGCGCGGTGCATCTCGCCGCGCTCCGCCTGACCGATCAGCCACGGCTCGGATAGAAGGAGCCCCGTCACCGCCTCAACAAGCAAAAAGATCGAACTGATCAGCCCAATCCAAAGATGCAAATTCCTCATTTTCCTCATCGCCGTTTGCCTCCTTTTCCTCTTCGTCCATCATGATAGCCAAGGAAGGTGAAAAAATGGTGAAAATTCTTTTTGAGAGAACAGCCTTCTGCGCGGCGAATGGGCTGCGTTTTCACCGTTTTTTCACGAACGATTTGATATGATTAAGAAGGAAGAGAGACAGAACGGGAGGAATGGCGATGAAAATTTTGCTGGCCGAGGACGATCTTCACCTAGGGGAGCTGATCGTTCACTTATTGAAAAAGAAAGGCATCGACCATATCGATTGGGTGCAGGAAGGGGAAGATGCGTACGATTACGCCATGGCGGAGTTTTACGATGTCGTCGTGCTCGATTGGATGCTTCCAAACGGCGATGGGGTGGACATTTGTCGACGGTTGAGGCAAAACGGCTACACAGGCGCGATTTTGATGCTGACGGCGAAAGACGCCGTCCACGACCGCGTCACCGGGCTTGAGGCGGGAGCGGACGATTACTTGGTCAAACCGTTTGAAATCGACGAGCTCGTCGCGCGGCTCAAGGCGCTCGCACGGCGGACGTTCGTCCCGCTCCAAGAGGAAAAAGTGGCGTTTCACGGCTTCACCTTAAACCGGACAAGCCATACGCTCCATCGCGGCGATGAAGAGATTTTCCTCACTCCACGCGAGTTTCAGCTTCTCGATTTGCTCGTGCAAAACCAAGGGCAAGTCGTGCCGCGCGAAACGATATTGGACCGCGTTTGGGGGTGGGATGCCGATGTGTCAATGAAAACGATCGACGCGACAATCAAGCTATTGCGCAAAAAGTTGAAAGACGATGTCATCCAAACCGTTCGAGGAGTGGGGTATAAAATTGAAAAATAACTGGAGGGAATGGCGCGGCTGGCTGCGCCGCCTAGGAAGCGCCGACTTGTTCCGCCGCGCCCATTGGCGGCTGACAGCGCTCTACAGCGGCATTTTCACGTTGTTTCTCGCCTTGTTTGTCATGATCGCCGCGGCCTTGTTTTACTGGATCGCCACTTCTGACCAAGAGCGGCGCATCAGCCGCCTCGCCGAGCAAGAGGCGAATACGATCGAACAAGTGCTGCTCAAGCAAAGCAATTTCGACTTGTTTGATGATGAAAATGTCATTTTGTTAAGCGAAGACCAACTCTTTTTTTACGTCATCGGCCCGGACGGGGGCCTGCTCGCCGGGGATGAAGTCCACCCGCGCCTGCGTCCGTATTTTTTAAACGCCTTGTCCCATCTCAAGGCAAATGAGCGCGCTCCCGTCTACATGAGCGTCTCTTTGCCGGAACATATGCCCGGCCTCGCGCGCGAAGCGGCCCGCGACTGGCGCGTGCTCGCCGCCGCCCGTCCGCTCGTCATCCACGGCGATTTCGTGGGCATGCTGTATATCGGCATGGACGTCACGTCGTTTTTCGGCGTGTTCCATTGGCTGCTCATTGTGCTCATCGGCTTATCGGTGCTGTTTCTTGCCGTCGGCGTGGCGCTCAGCTTCTTTATGTCCAAGCGCGCGCTCGCACCGATTGAAGAAGCGTACGAGCGGCAGCGCCAGTTCGTCGCCGACGCCTCTCATGAGCTGCGGACGCCGCTCAGCGTCGTCTTCTCGTCCGTCGAGGCGCTTGCGCTTGAGGAGGATGTGATGAAAAACGACTTTGCCCGCCGCCTGCTCGACCGCCTGCGTGACGAATTGAAGCGAATCACGAAACTGATGAACGACTTGTTGACGCTCGCCCGCGCGGATGCGAAACACGCCGCGCTGGAGCTTTCAAAACAAACGTTCGATTTCCGCCCGCACGCCGAGCGCACGTTCCAGCTCATGTCGGAACTGGCGGCGAAAAAACAGATTACAATGCATTTTCACGCTCCCGAGCAAGCGCTCGTCACCGCTGACCCGGACAAATTGACGCAGCTATTGTACATTTTGCTCGACAACGCGATCAAATACACCCCCGAAGGCGGCGAGGTGACGCTGTCGATCCGCACCGAGCCAAAGCACGTGTTCCTTTCCGTCAAAGACACCGGTATCGGCATCCCGCCGGAAGACATCGGCCGCATTTTCGACCGCTTTTACCGCGTCGACAAAGCGCGCTCGCGCCAACAAGGCGGCCACGGCCTCGGGCTGTCGATCGCCAAATGGATCGTCGACGCCCACGGCGGCGCGATCCACGTCCATAGTCAAATCGGGGAAGGAACCGAATTTCTTGTTCGTCTTCCTTGCTAAATCCGGGGGACAAAACAGCAAGGCCAAGGCTTCCTTCCCTCAACAGAACGCGCCGTCGAGTGAGAAAAATGAAACATAAATATTGTTGTTGCGAATCGAACGTATTCATGTTATGATTTAAAACATGATGACCAAATCGTCCATTTAGTCAAAACAAAGGATGAATGCCCATGTCGGATAAAAAACAACAAATTATTGATGCCGCCACCCAATCATTTTCGCTGTTCGGCTACAAAGCAACGACAATGGATCAAGTAGCGAAGATGGCTAATGTCGGGAAAGGAACGATTTATACATTTTTCAAAAGCAAAGAAGAGCTGCTTGACCATATCGTTTCCTCTGTTATATCCGAAATTAAGCATGAAGCAGATGCGGCTATGGATGATCGTTTGCCGTTCAGCGAAAACGTCCAACGCGCCTTGCAACGTATTTTTACGTTCCGCCAGGAACATGAATTAACCATCAAACTTTTGCAGGAAGTTCGCGATATTGGCACCGCAGCTGTACGAGAGGTGATGAAACGCCTTGATCGCGAAATGATTGCCTATATTCGCGAAAAAATTGAAGAAGCGATGGCAAAAGGGGAAATTCGCCCTTGCGATCCTGAGTTGACGGCATTTTTCATGTTTAAAATGTACATCGCACTAAGCATTGAATGGGAAAAAGATCACGAACCATTGTCTCAACAAACCATTGCCGAACTGTTTGATCTGTATTTGCTGAAAGGATTGTCTCCATGATAATCCTTCACTTTTTGGGCTAAAAATGACTAAATGGACGAATCAGTCATAATTATAAACAAAGGAGGTTCGGGCATGCACGCATTTCAATTATGGTTGAAAGAATGGAAGGCCATTCTGACCAACCGCAAAGTACTGATTCCTGTCATAGCTGTATTATTCATCCCTCTTCTATACAGCGGCATGTTTCTATGGGCATTTTGGGATCCATACAATCATTTGGATGAACTTCCCGTCGCTGTAGTCAACCAAGACAAAGGGGCAATGCTCGACGGAAAGGAGATTCATCTTGGAAAAGATCTCGTCGAGAAGTTAAAAGAGAACAAACAGTTTGACTGGCATTTTGTAACCGAACATGAAGGGGAAAAAGGGTTAAAAGAACAAAAATATTATATGCTCATTCAAATCCCTGACGATTTTTCCCGGAATGCGACAACGCTGCAAGACGATCATCCGAAAAAACTGGAGCTCATTTACAAACCGAATGAGGGATTTAACTTTCTATCGGCACAAATCGGTCAAACTGCAGTTGAAAAAATAAAAAACGAAGTAGCGAACGCCATAACAGAAACATATGCCGAAAGCATGTTTGATACGATTCAAACCGTCGCTGACGGATTGACAAAAGCGAGCGACGGAGCCGCACAACTGCATGACGGACTCAGCCAAGCACAAAACGGAACAAATCGACTGTATGATGGCATGAAAAAAGCACAAGACGGAAGTGAAACGTTATATCACCATTTAGCGACACTCGCGGAAAAATCCGTGAGCTTTACTGACGGACTGCACCAAGCTGCCAGTGGCTCATTGCAAGTTCAAACCGGAATCGAAACGCTTTACAACGGGATGAAACAAATGACCGCTGGGCAAGAGAAACTCCTCTCCGGAGCCAAGCAGGCTCAACAAGGAACAGCGAATCTTGCTTCAGGGACAAGACGCGTATATGAGGGAATGCAAACACTCGATGCCCGCATGCCGCGGCTTTTGCAAGGTTCGGAACAATTAAGCGGGGGAGCCGAAAAGCTAGCATCATCGCTTGCGCAATGGCAACAAGGGGCGGCTCGGGTTCAAACAGGGGCGACCCAAGTAACAGGCGGGCTTGAACAGTTAGCGGCGCAGCTTGATGCACTCATTGCTCAAACCCCCGATCCGACACAAAAGGCGGTGTATGAGCGGCTAAAGGAAAATGTTGAGAAATTATCATTCGGAAGCAAACAAGTCGAAAACGGCCTTGCACAGTTAAATAGCGGCGCCCAATCGTTGCACTCTGGAGCCTCTTCTTTGCACGAAGGAGCCCAACAGCTGCATGAAGGGCACATCGCTCTCGATCGCGGAGTCGATGAACTGCTTGCCGGTCAACAACAACTTGTCAATGGCGCAGACGCACTGGCGAATGGCCAAGAACAACTCGTCAGCGGCATGAAAACAATGTATGACAAAATGCAAGAAGCTGCACAAGGAGCAAGCCAGCTTGCCCATGGCAGTGGAACACTTTCTTCAGGCCTGCAAACATTGGCTCAAGGAGCAGATCAGCTTCAAGATGGCACGCGTCGGTTGGCAAACGGTTCACAACAAGTAGCGGATGGAACGAAGGAATTAACGAACGGGACAAAACATTTGCAAGATGGTGTCAACCAACTGACAGACGGCTCGAAAGAATTGGCGGATAAATTGAAAGAAGGAGCCGAACAAGCAAGCGATGTCAAAGCCAATAAGGCTGTCTACGACATGTTTGCCCAACCAGTGAATCTCCACAAGGAAGAAATCAATAAAGTGCCGAACTACGGAACAGGGTTTACGCCGTACTTCTTGTCACTCGGATTGTTTGTGGGTGCGCTGTTGCTTTCCATCGTCTTTCCGCTTCGCGAACCAGCAGGGGTTCCACGTTCGCCATTGCATTGGTTTTTGGCTAAATTCGGCGTCTTGATCGGCGTTGGGATTTTGCAAGCACTGCTGGCGGATGTCGTGTTGCTGGTTGGACTCGATTTACACGTAAAAAGCGTCCCGCTCTTTATCGTGTTTAGCATTGTCACTAGCATCACATTTTTATCTGTCATTCAATTTCTTGTTACCGTGTTCGGCGATCCAGGAAGATTTATCGCGATTGTCGTGCTGATTTTGCAATTGACAACAAGCGCGGGAACATTCCCGCTCGAACTAATTCCACGCTCGTTGCAACACTTTAACGCATGGCTTCCGATGACGTATTCGGTTTTCGGATTGAAAGCGGTCATCTCAAGCGGTGATTTCTCGTTTATGTGGGAAAACCTCAGCAAGCTGCTGCTATTTGTTGTTGCCATGATGATGGGAACACTCGTTTATTTGACTATCCAACATCGCCGCCAATTTGCCACGGCCGTCGAACAAGCTTCTGAAGCGTAATGCTTCAGAAGCTTGTTTTTTTCTATCGACCCTTGCCATCGTTATCATTCTTTCATGATTTCTCTCTGATGCAAGGGACAATGATGGAGAACCGTTTTTTCACGTTCTCCATCACCTTTCGCACCTTCTCAATGAAAATTAAGAGGATTTTTCTTTGTGTTTACTTTGTTACGAAGCAAAACGTGAATTGACGTTCAAACAATCTCCTTGAAACGTTGCCCTACTCACTGAGCAAACGCTTCAATTCAGTTTCATATTTTGAAGGAAGGACCCCATATTTTCCTGTTTTTTTATCGAAGATCATTGTGTTATTCTTCTTAAACCAAATGTTGTAATGGAATAGCCTGTCCTTCGTTTTTGGATGTTCGAGCCAAAAACGATAGTCGGGTTGACCTTCATCGACTTTGGCTGTTTTTGACCATTCTGCGAATTTCATAATTTCGATTATTCTATTTACTTTTCTCTTGTCTCGAATTTCATAGATTTTGGAAAAAATTATCCATTCTACTTGCCGCTCGAATGATTTCTGTTTCCTTCCGATTGAAATGGTATTTGACTCGTGACGTAGCAAACACCGTTTCTACATAGATGCAACGAAGAAGTTTAACATATCCTTGACGGAAAAGCGGTTTGTCCATTTTCGACTGTCGAAGGCAAGCCTATGGCTTGCCCCGTCACGCCAAGGCGTAACGGAAGACCGAACAACCACCTGCTTCCAGACCCATACATGGGTCTGGAAGCGGCGTTGTTCGGTCGCCTGACAGTCGATAAAAGCTGCAAATGGTAAATCTTCAAATTGCATCTATATATGACCGGATCTTTTCCTACTACAAAAGTGCAGACATCAGGAAGTGCGACAATTGAAGTGAAGACTAGCGATCGTATAACAGGATCATTTTCCATTTCAGCTCTTAAAGAGGCTGGGTTCACGTACGGCTACTCATCCGGGTCAGATATGTATTATCGAAAACCGATCAACTTAGGGTTCATGTATTCACTGTATTAGGCGTTAAAACATGGCGAGCAGACTTTTGAAGCAAAAGGCGCTCCAGACAGACTGGGGCGCCTTTTGCTTGCGACGGCCGCATGCGCGGCTTCACCGTTTGTTCCAAAACGAAACGTTTCCCGTTGCCAGGCGATGCCACAAGTGGAGGGCGTTCAGCACCAGAAAATAAATCAACGCATTCACCACGGCATTGACATAGGGCATGACCAAGTCTCCGACATCGCGGATTTCGATGGGAAACAGGCGGATGATGAGGACAGACACCGCGATGATGAGGAACGAACCGATCAGAGTACCGCCGAACCGCGCCTGCGGATGCCATCGAATTCTCGATAGGCCGACGATCAACGAACCGATGGCAACCCCCAAAAACGAGCCGTACGCATAATATCCAACATAAAACGTCGGAAACAAAAAGGAAAACCACAACACCAACAAAGCGCCGCCCACATCAACCCCATACGACCGAACCACGTCTTTCCTTCCTCCCCCACCTGTCATGCGAACATCACCGTTCATCTCGCAGCTCCCCACCTAATGGATGATATGCTCAAAACCCCTTCAAAAAACATTCGCTTTTCACCTAATTTTCTCCTTCCCCTTCTACAATACAAACCGTAAGCCAGTCCACCACACAAAAGGAGGTGACGAGATTGAAGAAAGCTCGGGCAGTTTTTCTGCTCGCCCTTGTTGCCCTTGCAGGGGTCAGCCTGTTTCACATTCTCGCTCCGCATGAAGTGATGGCGCACGGGCGGCCGGGCGCTCCGTTTGACGGCATGCCGGGCGGATTCGGTCATCCCCATCGGGAGTTCATCATGGAGCAGCGTGGAGGCTGGATGATGCCGATGTTGTTCCTAAAGTGGCTCATCCCTCTTTTGCTTGCCGCCGCCGGGGCCGTATGGCTCGCCGCGGCGCGGTCGAAGCGCTGGATCGGCTGGGTGCTCGTCGCGCTCGGAATTGCGGCGTTGCTGCCGAAATGGGTGTTGTTTTTGCTTGCACTGGCCGCGGTGTACGCCTTGGGACGTCGCCAAGCGCGCAAACCATCTGCTGTTGAGGTGTTGATGCCAGCGGCGCCATCCGTTTCCGCCGATTGGCTTGATGAATGGGAAAAAACGATTCAAAAGGAGGCACAAACAAATGGGCATTTTTCGCCGAATGAAGACGATCGTTCTCGCTGAAGTGAACGAACAAATCGACCGCTGGGAAGACCCTGTCGCCATGACGAAACAATATTTGCGCGAACTTGAAGAACAGCTCGAACGAGGGCGCCAGGCGCTCGCCCAGCAATGGGTCGCCGAGCGGCGCTATGAGACGCTCATCGCCCAAGCGGAGGCGACGATTGAAAAACGGAGCCGCCAAGCGAAACTGGCGCTCGAGCGCAACGAAGAAGCCGTCGCCAAACTCGCCTTGCGCGACAAGCTGTTGTATGAGAAAAAACTGGAGGCGTACAAACAACAATACGACGCCATCAAAGCGAAAACGGCGGAAGTCGCCAACCGTCTAAACCAACTGCGCGAGCGGTACGACGAGCTCGCAGCTAAGCAGCTGGAGCTCGCTACCCGCGTTAACGCCGCGCAAGCGTTGAAGCAAATCGACTCGGCGCTCGCCTCCTTTTCCGCCGACGAGGCGCTGCGCGGCTTCGCCCGCATAGAAGAGCGCGTCATCGCCTTAGAAGCCGAAGCGGCAGCCGCCCGATTCGGAACGAACGCCGTGTTGTCCCCTGTGCCATTTGATGAAGAAGTCGAACGTGAGTTAGCCAAGTGGAAAGAAGCCCAAGCCAATAACGCCTAATCCCCTCCCCCTTTGACATAGATGACCCCCTTGCCGGGCAGGCAAGGGGGATTCGTTTGTTTCGCTCCCTTGGACAAGCGGCGGCCAAAAGCACATGCAACCCGCGACAAGCCTGAACGATGCCCGATGCCATGGTCTTGCCCCATTGATAAGCAAAATCGTTTCCTTTGTTTTTCCATCGTGCTAAAATTAATTAGAGAGACGAAAGAATACAGGAGATGACCTGCCTTGAACTGGAAACGAAACGTCCGCATCCTTTGGCTGTGCAATTTCATGGTGTCGGCGGGAATGACGATGGTCATTCCGTTTTTGTCGCTGCTGTTGTGGGAAATGGGCATCACCGAGCACCATTCGTTGAGCGTCTGGACCGGTCTTGTCTTTTCGGCGACGTTTTTGTCGGCGGCCATCATGGCGCCGATTTGGGGCATGTTCGCCGACAAGTACGGCCAGCGCGCCAACCTCATCCGCGCGGGGATTGGCATGGGCTTGATCACCGGATGCATGGCGTTCGCCGCCTCACCGATGGCGCTGCTTGCTCTCCGATTTCTTGTCGGCTTTTTCTCTGGATTTATCACTGTCTCGTTTTCATACTTGGCCCGCGTCGTGCCAAAAGACCATAGCGGCGAGGCGCTCGGGACGCTGCAGACGGGAAGCATCGCCGGCAACATCATCGGACCTCTCATCGGCGGCGCCTTATCCGATTGGTTCGGCTTCCGCCCGGTGTTTCTCGTGACCGGGCTTTGCATTTTACTGACGCTCTTGCCGGTCATTTTTTGGCTCGAAAAAGATCCCGTCGTGCCGCAGACAAAAGAAAACAAGGCCAGCTTCAAAGAAGTATTCAGACACCGGCCGCTCATCGTCTTATTTATCGCCACGTTTCTCGTGCAAATTGCGGTTCTTGGCGTCAACTCGATGATGACGATTTTTGTCCAGTCGCTCGTCGGCCATTCTCGCAATCTCGCATTTCTATCAGGGCTCGCCTCCTCGATCACCGGCATCGCGACGATCATCGGCGCACCGTACTTAGGGAAACTCGGCGACCGGATCGGGCAGGAGAAAACATTACCGATACTGCTTGTGCTGTCCGGCTTGTTCGCCTTGCCGCAAGTATGGACGGACCATCTTTATGAATTGTACGTCTGGCGCTTCTTGCAAGGGCTTGTCGTCGGCGGGGTATGGCCTGCCCTTCAAGCGCTGATCAACGCGCAATGCCCGCGCCGCATCCAAGGGCGGGTGTTCGGCGTCACAGCCAGCTCCCGCTTTCTCGGCAACCTCGCTGGTCCGACGGCAGCGGGAGCCATCGCAGGATTCGCATCCATTTCGGCCATTTTCGCCTTGTCAGGGCTGCTCCTCATCGCCACAGGGGCTTTGGTCGGATACACCGTCCACGACCGCGCATGGCGCGAAGACATGAAAGAAAAAATCGCCGCCTGGGCGCACCGCCTTCACATCCGCCACTGACAGCGCGGCCAAGGCAATGAAAAACGGCCTGAGAGGAATCCCTTTCAGGCCGTTTTCGCTCATTCTCCCATCCGTCGAAGCAACGAATACGGAATCGCCTCCCCCACCCGCCCGTTGCGCCCGGTCGTCGTCTCGGCCATCGTAAGCGAATTCCAAATCGCTTCCTCGGTCGCCTCAATCGCCGCCTGGAACAGCTCATTCATGAGCGGCGCGTCATCACGGACGAGCGGAGGGAATGGTTGAAGAGCAGAATCCGAAAAATGGGGAATGGTATAAGCATTGGAAAACGCAATGACAATGTCGCCGCTCCCGTGATGGACGCAGCTTCCCGTCCGTCCGAGCCCCACCGCCGCCCGCCGCGCCAGCCGCTTCAACTGCCGCGCATCAAGCGGCGCATCAGTCGCCACGATCATCATAATCGAACCAGCCGGCACATCCCGTTCATCAAACGACGGCGGCATATACGGCACGAACCGCAACTCCTCACGCCGGCCGAAATTGCTCACGACCAGCGCCCCGACCGTATATCCCCTGCTCACGACCCGCGACGAGCTGCCAACGCCCCCTTTCCAGCCGAAGCACATCATACCCGTCCCCGCGCCGATCGCCCCTTCTTCCATATCGACGCACGCCGCGGCAATCGCCTCTTTCGCATGCTCCTTCGTCACCGAAAGCGCCCGCGCCGTATTCAAATAGCTGTCATTGCATTCCCCGACGACAATGTTGGCCGACCCGGTCGTATCTCCGATCTCCGGCGTCATCGCAAGCATATACTCAAGCGTCCCTTGCCAGACAGCGCCGACACTGAACGTATTAGTCAGCATAATCGGCGACTCGATCAACCCAAGTTCCTCGACCTGCACCAACCCGACCGTTTTCCCAAACCCGTTCAACACAAAACAAGCCGCGGGCACCTTCTCCAAAAACCAGTTGCCCCCATGCGGCAACACCGCCGTCACCCCAGTGCGGATCACTGTCCGCTCATTCATATCTTCCCGAATCGTCACATGACCGACCCGCACCCCAGGCACATCGGTGACTTGATTGCGCTCCCCTGTCGGAAGCGTGCCGATGGAAAAACCGAGATCGCGAAGCTTGCAGCGCATAACCGTTCCCCTTTCTTTCCTTTGCTTGCCCCCATCGTGAAAAAGCAAAAACAAACGCCCATCCGGAAGCAAACAAATGTTGCTCCTTCTATCCAAGTATAGCGCATCGAACAAAGCTGCCGCGAGAAAAACAGAACGAAGAAGAAGTTTTGCGCGTGGCGAGGATCAAGGGAAGATGGTGGGTCATCTCCACATTGCCAGCGAAGACAGCACAAGAGGTGAAAAGATCACCAAATTGCGCGGGTGAAAACACGATTCAGATATGTGTGGAAGACGGGGAGTTGGATAAGTTTTAATCCCTCATAGGTACGATAAAAACTTTTGTGGGAAAGCAAAAAGCGTGAAGAAAAGTATGTTTCAATCCCTCATAGGTACGATAAAAACCGGTGGGTGAAAGAGTTCCTCCGTTGCAAACGCGATTTGGAGTTTCAATCCCTCATAGGTACGATAAAAACCCCAAAAATGCTTGTCGCATCAAACATTTCGATCTAGCGCTGTTTTCAGAATACCACATTTCAAAAATTCTGTCAATAACCTTCAACCTCGATGGCTGTAAGTCTGAACCACCAAAAACCATTGTCGTCGATCCCCCGGGATTTTTGCACGATTGGAGGTCGACGACAATCCGTGACTCGTTTATCCACTTTTGAGGCGAAACATGCCGAATCCTTGTGAATTTCGGCCACCTAGACCGACATGATATAAAAATGTCAACTGTTCTGGCGAAGAACAGAGGCGGTAATAGCCAAGCCATCCTGTAATATATATATTCTTGAACATCGTCACCACACGATGACGATGATGAACATGAATCGGCTCGATCAATAGCCTTTCCGTCGGCGGAACACCGTAGTATGCTTCATATTTATGACGGAAATTCAATTCAATCAAGTGGGAGAACACCTCATCATCGGGATCAAAAAATTGCGTTTTCCTTCTCCCGTCAATCGTTTCATATGTGCTATATACGGTCAGTGGAGAGAGCATGACAATGTCAATTTCGTTTTCGCGTATGTCGATGTTCTCCATTTTGACACTTTTCACTTCGATCAGCTGTCCGTAAAGCTCAATCTCTCTCTGCAACAAAAATCGCTGTCCAAGTTGCTGAGTCAGCTCTGGGAGAACGGTGTCGATATGCCATTGGAAATCATCCAAAAACCGAATCGCTTTTTTTCCCCGATCCACTTGGTGCGTTCCAAATAAACGGCTAAACGTGAAGAGTTTAAATGACCGTTTCCCGTGACGGAATCCTTTGTCATGCAAAAATGCAGCTAACTGCTCATTTTCTAACGAACGATACAACATCCCTTGCAACAAATGCTGGTAATGGAGCGGCAAGGAAACAGGCCCTTGCCGCCCGCTCATCGTGATTGTCAATCTCATATGTTATCCTGCCTTCCTTGTTGAGTGCCGTCCTTTGCCCTTGTGAACTACCCCCACTTAATTTTCTAGCGAAAATTTGAAGTGGGGGCTTCCAAAGAAGTTTGACTGCTTCAAGCAATCCTTATTCTTTGAGGCGTGTCCACTTCGCCGCTAGAGCATAAGACACTCA
>NZ_SDLD01000034.1:0-36774 GCF_013096875.1 Geobacillus sp. DSP4a
GCAAGCTGGAAAAAGTTAAAAAGAGTTGAGCATGCTAGTACATTGTTAATTGAAAGGAGGAAGGGCGATTCCTCCCCGACTTTCGCTCTCGCTTAGAAGTCGGGGTCTCCTCGCCAAAGAAGATGAAAGGGGGCTGATCCGAAAACGCGAATGCGTTTTGGGTCAGCCCCTTTTTCGCTTATGTTCTCTTTTCATCAACGCGGCTCCCTATCCTTCCGAATCTCCCGCACGACATGCCCAAGCTCAGGCAAAATAAGCTTCGTCATCGCGAGGCGCACGGCGCCGGTGGAGCCGGGAGTGCAAAAGACGGCGGTGTCCATCGCCACGCCGGCGACAGCGCGCGACAGCATGGCGGCTGGGCCGATGTCTTCCGTGTAGCTTAAGAAGCGGAACAGCTCGCCAAAGCCAACGAGCTCTTTCTCAAGCAGCGCACCGACCGTTTCGATCGTCACGTCGCGCTTGGCAATGCCGGTGCCGCCGTTTGTAAGCACCGCATCGACGTCAGGGCGGCGACAGCCGTCAAGCACTGCCGTGCGAATGGCATCCGCTTCGTCTTTGACGATCTCATAGCCGACGACCTCATGCCCGGCTTCCGTGAGCAGCTCGATCATCAGCCGGCCGCTTTGGTCGGTTTCCTCGGTTCTTGTGTCGCTGACGGTGATGACTTTGCAACGGACGGTTTTGGGGGCTTCTTGTTTATGTTCGCTTGTGCCCATCGGCTTCATCTCCTTTGCATTCGGTTACCTATAGTATAGCAAAAACATCCTCTTCCCGCCGGCGCGAAGCGGAACGCCCATGAGCGCAAATCTTGTACACTTTTGGACAAAAATATTTGTTATACAATAGACAGAATTGTTATAATATTAACACATAGAGAAAACCCGTCTATCCATCTATGCGGAGGGGGATCGGTGTGGGGAAGGAGGGAAGAGCGTTGCATCGCACGTTAAACGAAAAGCTGCAGTCCATTTTGCAAGATGGGATGACGGTCATCAGGCAGCATCACGGGCCCATCGTCGCCCGCTGGCATGAAAAATGGCGCGACTTGCAAAAAAAAGGGCATTTAGCGGCTCCTTTAGTGGAAAAAGCCATTCACCTGCTTTCCTGTTATTTTTCCAAAACGGACGGCGAAGTCCGCGAATGGCTGAAAGCTGTCGGCGAATCCTGGCGGACCGACCCTCATTTTGCGCCTTCAAACAAAATGACGTTTGTGTTTACGCTGCTGGAAAACGCTGTTCATGAGGTGGTGCAGTCCGCGCCTGGCAGCACGTTTTACGACCGGCAGGCGGTCCAATATTTGTTTTCCAAAATGTATGAAGCCGCCTTTTCCCAAACGACTGACGGCGAGCCGGACATCGGCCGTTTTTTGGAGCAGCTCGCCGCTTCCAGGCAGCTTCCGATTGAGTGGATCGCCCAACTGGACAAGACGGACGGCCGTTTTTCGATTAAAAAACTATACGGAGAAACGGATTGGCTTCCGGACGACGTTCCGACGCTCGAAGCGGACACGATTTTTTCACTGTCCGAGCAGCTTCTTTCCCGCATGCCAAAGACGGGAAAGAAACGGCGCGTCATTCCGCTTCCGTGGGAAGAAACCGTTTTCCTGTTTTGCACCGGTGAAACAGAGCAGCAAGTGCTTCCGTTTCTCCTGCATGCGCTCGAGCTGTTCCACGCCGGAGGCATGGCGCTCGAACAAACAAAGCAGGATCAGCTTTGGAAAGACGCCGTCATTTTGTTCGACCGGTGGATTATGCGCGCGAAATCATTGCAGCAGGCCATCGAGTACATTTCGTCCGGGTTTGTCGCCTATTTGCCGTTTGAACGGTGCGCGCTGTTTGCTTACTCGAGCGTCAATGAAAGCGGATTCGGCCTTTATGGATACAAACTGGACATCAACCAAATTAAAAGCATTCGCGAGGACATCAACGCCCTGCCGCTCATTAAACAGTACGTGCAACAGCTCGAGCTGCTCGGCAATCATATGGCGAACGTGCCGCCTATCTACTTGTCCGATGCAGCAGAAGGGCTGCCGGTGAAATATGTGAAACAGTTTCAACTCGAGTCGATCGTCATCGCCCCGATTTACGCTCCGTCGGAAAGCCGGCTCATCGGCGCGGCCCTTTTGGATCAAGGACCTGGCCGGCCGTTTACGCTCTCGAGCGACATTTTCACCGCCGTCATGAAATTCGGCCAAAGCGCCGGAGAAGTGTTGGTGAAATTCACTAGCGGGCGCCCGGATCTCGTTCCATCGACGCCGCATTTATCGCCGCGGGAAATCGAGGTGCTCAAGCTCGTCTCCGAAGGAGCGTCGACGTATGAGGCGGCCAAGCGTCTCCATTTAAGCGAATATACGGTGCGCGATTATGTATCGGCCATTTTGCAAAAAATGAACGCCAAAAACCGGACAGAAGCCATCGTGAAAGCGATCCGCGACGGCATTATTTGAAGCGTTGGTGCGAAAAAAGGGCGCGCCGCTTTTTTTTGCTTCTTTACAGCGGCGCGCTCGCGCTTTATGGCAGCGCCCGCAGCCAGCCGTTCAGCTCTTTTGCCTGTTTTTCAAGCTGCTGCTTCAGCTTCTCGAGCTGTTCAAGCTGCGCTTCGTGCTGCCGGATGCTCTCAGTCGTCTGTTCGATCGCTTCTTTCACTTCATTGGCATCCAAAAGCGGCAGCGGCCCCATTCGCTCTTTGACCGCCTCCGTCCTGTCCGCCAGCTCCTGCTGCGCATTCTCCAACTGGGCTTTTGTTTGCCGGAGGGCGGCGTTCAGTTCGTTCAGCTCTTCCGCCAGCTGCTTCCGTTCCTCGTTGACGGCGTCCTTCACCTTTTCGAGCGCCTCCCCGTCCAAACCGTTTTGTACAGCCTCTTTGATGTCGCGGAGGAGCTCACCCGTTTCTTTCTGCTTCTCTTTTATGTTCTCAATCAGCCCGCCGACTGGATTCGTTCCATCGGGCGGCCGCGGCGGTTCGGTTGAACCGGATGAAGGCGGCGGATTCGTTCGCGGTTCTTGTCCGGATGTGGACGGAAGCTCTTCTTCCGACGGGGAGCTGCCGTCGACGGATCCGCCTCCAGTTTCCGAAGCAGGTGGAATGGTGGATGAGTCGTTAGGTGCGGAAGCAGGCGGCGCTCCTCCGGATGAATCATCCGGTGCGGAAGCAGGCGAGGTTTTTCCCGGTTGGTTGTCCGGCGTTCCGCCAGATGAGCCGTCAGGTGCGGAAGCGGACGGATTCGCCCCCGGCGGCGTTGACGTCTCGTTCGGTCCGTTTACGGCCTGTTGATCGGTTTTCGATGGCGCCGCTGTCTGCTGCCCGGCGGTCGTTTCAGCGGATCCGCCGCCGTTCGCCGGGGCGGCGCCGAATGAAGCTTCGGCGGACAACTGCGGAATCGTCAGTTCCTCTGCCGTCATTTCCGTCGCTACGACCGTGACGTCTTTCAAACATTGCTCCACCACCGGCACGCCGTCTGTGCACAGCCCGCCGATTTTCATTTTTTTCACCCTCATTTTCATCCACTTCGTTTGCGCAGCTTGATCGGTATGGAACGTGTATGACACGGTATGCCCGGCGATCGTTTGTTGTTGCGTCAACGTCATTCCGTATATTTTCGCCTGGATGAAGGCGATGGGCATATCCCCTGTGAACACGACAGGGATTTTGAGCACAATCCCGCCTAAATCAAGCGTCCCGACCACTTTATCGGCATGAATGACAAAGCCTGAAGGCTCTTGGCCTTCGGCCGCCGCCCGGCCTGCGCTCAACAGCGCGCCGGCTAAGACAGCCAAAACAGCCATTACGGAAAGGACGGCGATTCGCTGCAATCGTTTTGCCATCTTCATCCCCCTGTCGGCAACCTTTGTCCCGGTTTCAGCGTTCCGCCTCGTGGAGCGCCTTCTCAAGCTCCTCAACGACATCGACACGCTTCGTGCGGCTGATTTGTTTTTTGCGGAGGTTGAACTGTTTCACCACATATCGATTCAACAGATCATAGTCGATCTCGAGCGCATACGTGCGGGCGAGCTGCTGCTGGCGTTTGCCGAGCTCGGTCAAGTAGTCGACGTAGCCGATGACGTGCGGCCATAATTCATCCATGTATCGGATAAACAGTTCGTAATACCGCTCGTCTTCGTTGACGATCCGCTGGATCGTGTAGATGCCGAACTGAATGTGCCGCCCTTCGTCCATGTTCAAGTAATCGATTCCTTGCAAAAGGCCCGGGAACAGCCCGGCTTTTTTGTAAATTTGCCGGAACGTGTAATAGCCCGATTCGGCGAGCGTCCCTTCGACGATCATGTTGTAGACGGTGGCGGCGCGGATGACCGCTTCCGGCGAATCGTCGGCATACAGCCGGTTCATCGCTTCCGGCAGCGCTTCGTAAAAGATGCGTTTGTAATGGTCGTTATGGAAGACGGACAAGTCCATTTGTCCGATGCCGACGGCTTGCTGCCAGCGGGAGAACATCTCGACGTGTTTCGCCTCGTCGTGCATAAACGTCGTCAAAAACAAGACATCCTCCAGACGCCCTTGGCGCGCGAGGGCGTGCGCCATCGGCAAAATGTCGAGCGTCACCGCCTCTTCGCCGGCGGAGAAACCGGCGACAAGCGGGAGCGCGGAAATTTTTTCTTCGCTCGTCAAGCTGGCAAAATCTTTCTGATCTTGGCTGAAGTCGATGTCAGCCGGATTCCATTTCCCGTTTCGTTTCGCTTTTTCATACAACTTAAACATCGGATGTTCCCAATCGATCGTCGCTTTCACCGTTTGAAAACCGTCATGATGGACCATCCTATTCCCTCCTTCTATCGTTCCGCTGCGCTGGAATCGGTTCATCTTTCACCGAATGTCCTCTGAAAGGAGGCACGTGCTCCCTCCACAAAAGAGCGCCTTCCCCGCCTGTTAAAACAACGTCATCGGCCGGTCATTCAAGTCGCAAATAACCGTTTTCGTCTCGAGATAGGCATCAAGCGCCTGCATGCCAAGCTCTCTCCCGAGGCCGCTTTGCTTGTACCCGCCAAACGGCGCGGTCGGTGACAGCACTTGGTACGTGTTGAGCCACACCGTTCCGCTTTTCACCCGCCGGGCAAGACGGAGCGCCCGCTTGATGTCGTTCGTCCACACGGCGGCCGCCAAGCCGTACATCGTCCCGTTGGCGATGCGGACGGCTTCTTCCTCATCGGCAAACGGAATGACCGCCGCCACCGGTCCGAAAATTTCTTCACAGGCGATGCGCATCGATGGCGATACATCGGCAAACACCGTCGGTTCGATGAAATAGCCGCCGCCACCCCCGTCCAAAGCCCTTCCCCCGGCCGCAAGCCGCGCTCCTTCCTGCTTGCCGATCTCAATGTAGCGCAACACTTTCTCGTATTGCTCCCGGCTGATGACGGGGCCAAGGTCGCTGCGCGGGTTCGTCCCGGGGCCGACTTTCAGCTTTTTCGCCCGCTCAGCCAACCGCTCGACAAACGGTTCGTACACCGTCCGCTCCACTAAAATGCGGCTTCCCGCTTGGCACACTTGCCCCGAGTTGTAGAATACGCCAAACAAGGCACTTTTCGCCGCCTGTTCCAAGTCGGCGTCGGCAAAGATGATGTTCGGCGACTTCCCGCCGAGCTCGAGCGTCACCCGTTTGATGTGCGGCGCGGCCGCTTGCAAAATGTGGCGGCCGGTTGCCGTCTCGCCGGTAAAGGCGATTTTCGGCACGCCCGGATGACGGACGAGCGCTTTTCCCGCTTCGTCGAGTCCAGGCAGGACGTTGACGACCCCTTCCGGCACGCCGGCCTCATGGCAAAGCTCGGCGAGCTTCAGCGCCGTCAGCGGCGTTTCCGGCGCCGGTTTTACCACCATCGTGCAACCGGCGGCGAGCGCCGGGGCGATTTTCCATGATGGCATGAGGAGCGGAAAATTCCACGGGGTGATAAGCCCCGCCACCCCGATCGGCTCTTTCACCGTCCACGCCATGTAATCCGGCGCCCCTCCGGCGACGGCAAACGGAAGCACATCCCCGTGCGGCTTGACGACGAGCGACGCGAAAAAGTCAAAGCAGTCGGCGGCGAGCGGAATTTCGATAAACAGCGCTTGGTTGAGCGGCATGCCGTTTTCCCGCGTCATGAGCTGCGCCAGTTCGTAGTGGTGCTGGCGGATCAGCTCGGCGATGCGCCGCAAGATGCGTCCGCGCTCAAGGGGGGGAATCGACAGCCATCGTTGATCGTCAAACGCCTCTTGGGCGATGGCGACCGCTTTGTCGACATCCGCTTCCCCGGCGTTCGCGACGCGGGCTGTCACGTTTCCGATCGCCGGATCGATGACGTCAAACATGGCGCCGTCTGCCGCCGGCTGCCATTCGCCGCCGATCCATAGCATTGCTTCGGTGATGCTGGAAGAAATCATCTTCCTCTCTCCTTTCTGACCGTTCCCCTTTCCCATCGGAGGAAAGCGGCGTTTTTCAGCCCCTGGACTTCGCACAGCTTCCCCCGCCTGGCGCTACCGCAGCAAATCATCGCGGCCGATTTCCTGCAAATAGTCGCGGTACGCCGGGTAAATGGCGTCAAGCTGCGGCAGCACTTTCAAGGCGTTCACAAGCGGCCCTTGCACTTTGATTTGCTGGCGGGCGAGCGCCTGCTGCAAATCGAGCTTCCCGAGCCAAAACTTATGCCCGACATCGGCCGTCTGCTCAAACACGAGCTCCGGCCGCAAGTCCGTTTCGCCGCAGACGATTTTCAACACCCCGTTTTCCGCCGTCCACGTAATTTTCGCTTCCGGCTTATGGAAAATGTATTGGACAAACGCGTCATAACCGGGCCCGAGCTCCGTGGACGCAATCAACTCCTTCGATTCTTCCGTTTCGGCCACCCGTTCAAAAAAGCGGCCGAGCACGTCGTATAATTCTTGTTCGCTTTGAAAAACAGGCATGGCGATCCCCTTTCTTTGTTTGTGTCGGTCAATCGTCGAACCGGATGACGCCGCGGATGATTTGCCCGCTTTTGAGGGCGGCGAACCCGTCGTTGATTTGCTCGAGCGAATAGACGGCGCTGATGAGCGGCTCGAGCTTCAGCTTGCCCGCCGCGTACAAATCGAGCAGCTTCGGGTAGTCAACTGGCGGATTGCCTTGGCCGAGCCAAGAGCCGGTCAACGTTTTCGATTGCGACGGCAACGAAAACGCGTTGATCTCCACCGTCTCATGCGGGGCGGCGATGCCGACGATGACCGTCATTCCCCCTTTTCTCGTCATGTTGTACGCATCGGCCATCGTCTCGGGACGGCCGATCGCCTCAAACGCATAGTCGACGCCAAGCCCGTTGGTCAAATCGAGCACGGCGCTCACGGCATCGTCCTCTCGGGCGTTGACAGTGTGCGTCGCCCCGAACGTTTTCGTCATCGCCAGTTTTTCCTCGACAATGTCGATGGCGATAACGTGTTGGGCTCCAGCCAGCGCCGCTCCTTGGATGATGTTGAAGCCGACGCCGCCGGCGCCGATCACCGCGACCGTGCTGCCCGGGCTCACCTTGGCCGTGTGAATGGCGGCGCCGACGCCGGTGATGACGCTGCAGCCGATCAAGGCGGCGAGCTCAAACGGCACATCGCGGCGAATCGGAATGACGGCCTGCTCGGGCACGACGGTATATTCGCTGAACGCGCCGGTTGTTAAAAACTGATACACCGGCTTCCCTTGCCACAAAAAGCGCGTCGTCCCGTCGGGCATAGTCCCGGTCGCCGTGAGCCTTGCCGCCTCCTCGCATAAATCCCGCCGCCCCATTTGGCAATAGCGGCAGCGGCCGCAAGCCGGCACCCAATTTAAGACGACGTGGTCGCCGACTTGCACGCTCGTGACTCCTTCTCCGACTTCTTCCACAATGCCCGCCCCTTCATGGCCAAGCACGATCGGCAGCGGCAGCGGGAGTGTTCCGTCGATGACGTGCCAATCGCTATGGCAAAGGCCAGCCGCTTTCAGTTTCACTTTCACTTCCCCGCGCTTCGGGGCTGCCACGCCCACGTCCTCAATGGAAAGCGGCCCCCCGTAGCGGTGCAAGATGGCAGCTTTCGCCATGCGCTCCCCTCCTTTCCCTTTGCTCGTCACGTCCTTCTTCCAGCCAAATCCGTCTCCCCATCGTGAACATCGCGGCCTCTCAGCGCCTCCAAATAGGCGCTCCATTCTTGCCTGAGCGCCGATTTCATCTTGAACAAGCCGAGAATGAGCGAGCGGGTGGAATGATCTTGCAAAAACACCTCGCGAAATGCGTCCGCAAACTCTTCCCTTTTTCCGGGAAGGCCGTGATCTTTTCCGTAAAGCAAGTGTCGATCAAGCAGGCGGCGGATCGTCGGGCTTCCCGGTCCGCCGCTTTGCCGGTAAAACGCTTCAATGCGTTTGGACATCGTCAGTTGCTCTTGTTCATCGTGCATCGGCTTCCCTCCGCTTCTTGTTTATCCTTGCTTTCCTTGGCTGGGAAAGGCCGCACCTGGTTCTCGGAATATCCTGCAGCGGGAGACGACATAGCGGAAACGCCTGAATGCAGCACGAACGGCATGAGAGCCCATCGAATCGAATGCCGCCGTCAGCGCTCGACGGAAGCCTTTCCCGTTAAAACCACGGCCGCTGCTTCCGGGTGCGGAACAGCCTCCAGCAAAGGAACAAAATCAAAACGAATGAGGCGCCCAAACCGATGTTGGCGATCGTCGTTTTCTCCATGCCGAGAAACGTTCCGCCCGGAATGCTGGCGACAATAAACCCGGTCGCCACAATGACGGCGAACGCGATGAGGGAAAGCGCCAGCCGATTGGCGATTTGGTTGAGCATATTGCGCGTCACCGGGTCGGTTTGGACTTGCACGGTCATGCGCCATTTGTTTTCCGCAAGCGTCTCGAGCACTTTGTTGAACCGGCGCGGGAAGGCGGCGATCATTTCTGCGGTTTCGGCGACAAGACTCGCGTTGGCGCGGAAATTAAAGCGCTTTCCAAGGATGCTTTTTAAAATCGGAATTTCATACGCCTCGACGACTTCGCCGTACGAAATTTCCGGGCAAATCCAGCGCGCCGTCCCTTCGGTGGCGGAAAATCCTTTCGCCCAAAGCGCCAAGCCGTTTGGCACTTTGCAGTAGTTGCGAAGCCCGATCGCCGTCGCTTCAAGGACGAGGCGGCCGTAGTTGTAGCGGCTGCTTCCCTGGTGGGCGTTGACGTAATTGAGCGTCAGCGTCCGCAGCTCGTCTTTCAATTTGACGACATCAGTGTACACAGTCGGCGCCATGAGCTCCATGAACACTTCGGCGGCGTCTTCCGCCTGATTGAGCTGGATGTGCAAAATGACGCGCATTAAAATTTGCGCCATGATGCTGTCCATCCGCCCGGTCATCCCCCAGTCGATGATGACCGCTTTTTTCGTCCGTTTGTCGATCATAATGTTCGAGCCGTGGGCATCGGCGTGGTAATGGCCGTCAAGCATCGTCTGCACGTAATGATGGACAAGGTCAATCATAATGTTGACCCGCTCTTCAAAGGTGAGAAAGTCAACAGGGAAATCTTTGATGAGCCAGCCGTCGATGTACTCCATGATCAAGACGCTTTTTGTCGCTTCATACACGTGCGGAACCGTGACATGTTCAGCCCTCCTCTCATACTTTTGCTTCATTTCTCGCATTTTTCTTGCTTCTTCCGTCATGTCGAGTTCATCCATGGCGCTGCTGTAGTAATCTTGCACAAGCCCCCCAAGATCGAGGGCGGCCTGCAGCTCGGGCGGAAGCCGCTTCTGCAGGCGGGCGGCCATTTTTTTGATGATGGCGATATCGGTTTGAAACAGCTTTTCGACCGTCGGACGCACGACTTTCACAGCCACAACGGGCCCGTCTTTCAGCTTCGCCTTGTACACTTGCGCGAGCGACGCCGAACCGAGCGGCGTTTCGTCGATCCACTCAAACGTCTCTAGACCATCGGACAGCTCGCGTTCAAGAATGTATTGAATGTTGGCAAACTCGATCGGCGGCACGCGGTCGAGCAGCTTTTCAAGCTCAAGTGTCACCGGCTCCGGCAATAAATCTTGCCTGGTGACAAGCACCTGCCCGAGCTTGATGAACGTCGGGCCGAGCTCCTCAAACGCCAGGCGCAGCCGGCGGCCGATATGGCGCCAATAGTCGTTGTCCCCCCCCTTTCCCCGCAGCTTATAGGCGATGGCATCGCCAAGCACTATGCCGAGCCCGTTTTTGACGAGAACGGCCATAATTTTCCTCCGTCGTTTTCCCGGCGTAATGGCGGCCAGTTCTTCCTCAATGGCTGCGCCAATCGCCGCGAAGTCGGGTTTCGGCTTTGCTTGGGCCGCTTCCAACGATGCGTGCACCCCGCTTCCCCCTTTCTGCTTACAACCGCTCGATGATGGTGGCGGTCGCCATGCCAAAGCCGATGCACATCACTTGCAGCCCATATGTCCCGCCCATGTCCTCAAGCTCATGAAGCAGCGTCGTCATCAGCCGGGCCCCGCTCGCGCCGAGCGGATGGCCGAGGGCGATGGCGCCGCCGCGCGGGTTCACTTTCGCCATATCCGGCTCGAGTTCCCGCTCCCATGCTTTGACGACGGAAGCGAACGCTTCATTGATTTCGATGACATCGATTTGGTCAAGCCGCAGGCCCGCTTTGTCGAGCACAAGGCGCGTCGCGGGAATGACGCCGGTCAACATCAAGATCGGATCTTCGCCGACGACCGTGCGGGCGATGATGCGCGCTCTAGGACGCAGGCCGAGCTGTCGGGCTTTTTCCGCCGACATGAGCAGCACACCGGCCGCCCCGTCGCTCACTTGGCTCGAGTTGCCCGCCGTGATGACGCCGCCTTTCGGTTGGAACGACGGCGTGAGCGCCGCCAGCTTCTCAAGCGACGTGTCGCGGCGAATCCCTTCGTCGCGGGCAAAGACAACCGGCCCATTCTCTCCCGGAGCCTCGATCGGGACAATCTCGCGCTCAAACAGCCCCCGGTCGGCGGCCGCCGCCGCTTTTTCATGGCTGGCGAGCGAAAATTCATCCAGCTCCTCCCTCGACAATCCCCATTTTTTCGCGATCATCTCGGCGGAAATCCCTTGCGGCACGATGTTGTACCGGCTTGTCAGCTGGCGGCTGAACCGCCCCATGTCGCTTCCCATCGGCACGCGCGTCATGCTTTCAACTCCGGCGGCGATGGCGACGTCGATGTCGCCGGCCAAAATCGCCTGCGCGGCGTTATGGATCGCCTGTTGGCTCGAGCCGCACATCCGGTTTAAGGAAAACGCCGGCACGCTCACCGGAAAGCCAGCCGCGAGCACCGCCTGGCGGGCGATGTTGCCCCCTTGCTCCCCGGTCATCGTCACGCAGCCGACAACAACATCGTCAACTAGGCTGGCGTCCAGCCCGTTCCGGTCAACAAGCGCCCGCAGCACCGGAACGAGCAAATCGACCGGGTGGACGCTTGCGAGCGCCCCTTTTTTCTTGCCGATCGCCGTGCGCACGGCGTCAACAATGACGACTTCCCTCATGCCCCCTCCTCCTTCTCTGCCTGAACATCGAACTTCCTTCAGCACGCCCCGAAGCGCGGCGCCCATTTCGTCAAAACGTAAACAATTCAATGCCGCCGGAGACGTTTAAGCCAATCCCCGTGATGTATTTCGCCTTATCCGAGCAAAGAAACACAATGGCGTTGGCCACATCTTCCGGCTCGCCCGGACGGCGGAAGGCGGTGCGCTGGATCATGCGCTCGTTCATTTTCGGATTGCCCATGCGGAATGCTTCCGTGTTGATGATTCCGGGCACGATGGCGTTGACCGTAATGCCGTAGCGCGCCCCTTCAAGCGCCATGCTTTTCGTAAAGCTCAGCACCGCCCCTTTCGTCGCTGAATAGCTTGCCTGGCCAAAGCCGCCAAGCGTCCCGGCGACGGACGACATGTTGATGATCCGCCCCCATCCTTGCTCTTTCATATACGGCCAGACCGCTTTCGTGCAGTTGTACGTGCCGGTCAAGTTCACCCGCAAATCGCGCTCCCAAAACTCGTCGTTTTGCTTCTCGATTTGCGACACGTGATCGAGCGTGCCGGCGTTGTTGACCAAAATGTCGATCGAGCCGAACTCTTCTTTGACGCGGGCGAACACCTCCTTCACCTGCTCGCGGTCAGTGACGTCCATTTTGATCGCCATCGCCCGCCGCCCCATGGCGCGGATTTCGTCCGCCGTCTTTTCCGCATACACGACTTTCGTGCTTTGCATCACTTGTGAGAGCGGCCCGTACTTTTGCGCCGTCTGTTTGCTTTCTTCATCCGATTCAAGCAAAATGTCGGTGATGACGACGTCGGCCCCCGCCTCGGCAAGCGCCAAGGCGTCGGCGCGCCCAAGCCCACGTGAAGCGCCAGTGACGACCGCCACTTTCCCTTTCAACAACTCCGCCCATGATGACATCAAAATCCCTCCGTTTATCGCAAAAATTGCGGTTGTTTCTTTTGGAAAAATGCTGCCATCCCGATCGCCGGCTCCCCAGTTTTAAACGTGGCCGCAAATAACGCCGCTTCGACGCCAAATCCGTCCTCCGAAAGCGCGTCGGCGGCGTGGATGGCCCGCTTGGCGAGCCCCATCGCGCGCACAGCCCCTTCGGACAACTGCTCGGCAAACGCCGCCGCTTCTTCTTCAAGCCGCTCCGGGGGCGCGATGCGATGAACGAGGCCGAGTTCGAGCGCTTCTTGCGGGTCGAGCCGTCTGGCGAGAAAAATGAGTTCCGTTGCTTTCGCCCGCCCGACAAGGCGCGTCAGCCTCTGCGTGCCGCCCGCCCCCGGAATGAGGCCAAGCGACACTTCCGTCAAGCCGATTTTGCCGCCGCCCATGATGCGGAAATCGCACGCCAAGGCGAGCTCGCAGCCGCCGCCGAGCGCGTAGCCGTTGATGGCGGCAATAACCGGCTTCGGCATCGCCGCGAACCGGTCAAAACAGCGCTGCATGCGGGCGCTTTGCTCGGCGATGCCGGCTTCATTGCCGGCAAACTGGCTCCCGCGCTGGATCATGTCTTTCAAGTCGGCGCCGGCGAGAAACGTTTTCGGATGGGCCGACGCGATGACGACAACGCGCACCCCGCGGTCGGCTTCCAATTCATCGGCTGCTTTCTCCAATTCTTCCATTAACCGCTCGCTAATGGCGTTCGCCGGCGGATGATCGATGATGATCCATGCCACTCCTTTCGCCCGCCGTTCAAGGCGAAGCGTTTCGTAAGCCATCAGAGTTCCCCCTTTCATTTGTTCCGGTTCACCGTCCGTCTGGAAAGTCGGTGAACAACCACGGTGTTTGCGCAGTTGATGCCTTCGATGGTGAGCAAAAAACTGCTGCTCCACTTGCGAAAAGGGCGTTTGGGGCTGACGGTCCTCTAGACGTGCACGCCGTATGGCGCATACAGCCGCCTTGCGGTGACGAGGCGCTGGATTTGCTGCGTGCCTTCGAAAATGTCAAACACTTTCACATCGCGGTACAACTTCTCCACCAAATGCCCGTCAAGACCGACGGGCCCGAGCAGTTCAAGGCACATCGCGCACACATGAAGCGCCATTTTCCCGGCGACGGCCTTGCAGACGGCCGCTTCCATCGCATTCGGCTCGCCGATGTCCGCTTTCCACGCCGCTTCCCACGTAAGCAGGCGCGCCGCCTCGATCTCTTGTTCGGCTTCGGCGAGCCGCTCCGCTGCTTCGTAATACAGCCGCCCTTGTTTCGGATAGCTGCTCCGGACGATGTCAAGCGTATACTCATAGGCGGCGCGGGCGATGCCGACCGCCATGGCGGCGACGATCGGCCGCGTGCTGTCAAACGTTTTCATCGCCACCTGGAAGCCGGACGGGCGGTTGGCGCCCGCACTGTACAACGCTTCGCCGCCCAGCAGGTTGTCATCAGGGACGAAACAGTCTTCAAACAAGAGTTCCGCCGTTTCGTTGGCGCGCAACCCCATCTTGTGGACCGTGCGGGTGGCCGTAAAGCCCGGCGTCCCCTTTTCGACGACAAACGCCCGGTGCCCGGCGCGCCCGAGCGTCGGGTCGACTGTGGCGAATACGACAACCCACGAAGCGCGGGCGCCGTTGGTGATGAAAATTTTTTGGCCGTTTAACATATAGCCGCCGTCGACTTTTCTTGCCGTCGTACGGATGCCGGACGCGTCCGACCCGGCTTCCGGCTCAGTCAACGCATAGGCTCCCCAGCGCGGCTCCTCTTTCGTGAAAATCGACAAAAACCGCTGCTTTTGTTCCGGGGTGCCGCTCGATTGGACCGGCGGCCCGCCCAAGCCGGGGCCGGGAAGGGACAAAGCGACGGCCGGGCAGCCCCACGCGAGCTCTTCAGCGGCGATGACGGCCACGCGGTTCCCTTCACGTTCCCTTTTTTCCTGTTTTTTTTCTGCATCGGCCGCCGCGCGTCCGCCGCCGAATGAGGACGCATTGAGCTGGATGCCCATTTTGTTCACTTTCTTGAGCCATTCGTCCGGCACGCGCCCGAGCCGGTCAGCTTCGAGCGCGATCGGCCGCACTTCATGTTTGGCGAACCAATGGACGAGCTCTTTGATTTGCTTTTGCTGCGGCGACAAGGCAAATGAAATCATCGTGCCACCCTCTCTTTCCGTTCTCGAAGCAGCTGTTCGCCGCGGCGGATGAGCCAATCCGTTTCCCGGGCATACAGCATCACTTGTGCTTGAGCGTCGCGCATCCATTTTTCGACCGGGTATTCTTGCACATATCCGTGCCCGCCGAGCATTTGCACCGCTTGATCGGTGACGAAGCGCACCGACCGGTGGGCGCGGGCGAGCGCCCGCCATGCATGGCTTTCCGCCTCCCCGCCTTGCTCCTCGACGCGGCAGGCCGCCGCCCAGACGATGTTTCTCGCCCCGCGGCATTCAAACGCCATTTCGGCGATCGTAAACGATACGCCTTGAAACTTGGCGATTTCCTGGCCGAACGCTTTTCGTCCAGCCGTGTATTGAATCGCATACTCAAGCGCCGCCTCCATCAGGCCGACTTCCTTGGCCGCCTCAAGCACGCACTGCCGAGCGCGGGCGTGCGCCAATAACGCCGCCGCCTCGCTGCCGCGGGCGAGCACGCCATCATTGCTGACAAACCGCTCGGAAAACCGGAGCCGGCCGAGCCCTGCCGCAAGCAATCCAAGCCGAAAATCGCCTTCCACTGTTTCCCATCCTTGATCATCAAGGACGACAATGACCGGTTCCCCTTCGCTTTCTTTGGCGGCAATGACCACCCATTCGGCCGACGCGGCCAGCCGGATCGGCACCGACGTTCCATTCAGCACATACCCGTCGCCTTGGCGGCGGAGCTCGATCGTTTCCTCGCCGTCAACGAACACAGCCGTCGGCCATATCCTCCCCTGCCCGGATTCACGATACCGCCGCCAAACCGGATGGCTCGGCGCCAAGCGCATGAACGGAGCCGCCTCCCCGGGCCCGGGAAGCCCTTGGACGATGCCCAAATCCCCAAAGCTGAGCGACTGCCAAATTTGCGCCTGCGAAATGAGCGGGAGCTCGAGCCCGCCCCACTGTTCCGGCAGTTCAAGCGCCAAAAACCCCAGCTCGTGAAGGCGTCTTGCTATGGAGGCGCTTACAGATCGGCTCTGTTCGCATTCGCGGGCGAGGGGGCGCAACTCGTCGCAGGCGATCGTTTTCGCCACTTCGCAAAACGCCTGTTCCTCCTCTGTCGGACGAAATGAAATCATCGTTTTCCCCCCTTTTCCTATGGCGGCGGCTTGGCGCACCGCCCACGGCGCGGTGAAAACAGCCGCCTTGTCTGCCCCGGCTGTTTGTGCGCTGCAAGAAAGCCGCTGTTCAACCGTTCCTTGCCTCTGTCCAAAAGGCCGTTTTTGCTTCCGCACCAGGCCTTCCCGGCGCATCTGTCACCGCTCGGCGGACGCCACAAACTCGCCCGCCCATTCGCGCAGCTTTTTCTTGTCCGTTTTCCCAAGCAAGTTTTTCGGCAAGTAGCCGACGATTTTGACAAATCGTGGGCTTTTGTATTTCGCCACCTTTTCCTGGCAAAAGCGGATGAGCTCCTCTTCCGTCACATCCGCTCCCCGTCGGACGACGACATAAGCGGCGACTTCCTCGCCCATTTTCGGCGATGGGACGCCGACCACCCCGGCGTCGACGACCGCGGGATGGGAAAGAAGCAGCTCTTCCAAATCGCGCGGATAAATGTTGAATCCGCCGCGAATGATCACATCTTTTTTCCGGTCGACGATAAACACATACCCGTCCTCATCGATGCGCGCCATGTCGCCTGTATACAGCCACCCGTCGCGCAACGCCTGGCGGGTCTCTTCATCCTTTCTGTAGTAGCCTTGAAACACGTTCGGCCCGGAGACGATCAGCTCTCCGACTTCATTCGGCGGCAGGCGGTTGCCGTTTTCGTCGACGACCGCTACTTTCACGCCAGGCAGCGGAAGTCCGACCGACCCCGGCTTGATTGGCTTCGTCGGATCGGTCGCCGTCACGATCGGGGCGGCTTCCGACAATCCATATCCTTCTAAAATCAAGCAACCAAACTTGCGCTGGAACTGCCAGGCGAGCGACGGCGGCAACGAGGCCGAACCGGACACGCAGGCGGCGAGGCTTGAGGTGTCGTATCGGTCAGCGTCCGCGTAATGGCATAAAGCGTGAAACATCGCCGGCACCATCGCCGTATGCGTCACCCGATGCCGTTCGATCGCCTCGAGCACTTTTTTTGGCTCGAAATACGGCAGCAGGACGATTTTGTCGCCCAAAAGCAACGCCACATTCATCATCGTGAAACCGAATGCATGGGAAATCGGCAACACACCGAGCCCCGTGCGTTCGTATTCAACAGGCAGCCGCTTCGCCATTTCGGCCGCCGCCTCAGCGTTTGTATACAAGTTGCGGTGCGTTAATACAACTCCTTTCGGCCGGCCGGTCGTACCTGACGTATAAAGCAAGGCCGCCGCATCGCCATCGGCGACCGCCAATGGCGGAAGATGGGACGGAGCCTGCTCCATCGCCGTTCGCAACGAACGCGGCGAGCCGGAGCTGTCGAGCGTAAAAACGGCCGGCGGCGACGGCAGCCCTTGGACGGCTTCGTTCACTTTCGCCCATAACATCTCGGCGGTCAGCACGATGTTCGGTTCGCAATCTTGAAAAATGTAACGAAGCTCCTGCACCTGCAACAGGGGCAGCACCGGCACGACAACTGCCCCGGCTTTGGCGACGGCGCTGAAAGCGATGATCACTTCCGGGCTGTTCGGCATCGTGACAACAACGCGGTCGCCAGGCTTGACTCCGAGCCCGATCAACACGTGAGCCAGCTGGGATGAACGGGCGTCGCACTCCACGTTCGTATATTCGTTTCCTTCAAAAATGAGCGCCGGATACGGACCGAACTGCTCGATATTTTTCGCCCATACCGTTCGTAAGTCCATTCCCCCGTCTCCTTTACCCGAAAAGGCAGCGAGCCGGCAAGGCAGGCCGGACCCGCCGCCTTTCGTTTCTTTCCTTCCAGCGGACGGCGCGCTGTTCGGTCAGCGCGCTTATTGGTTTTGATTGGCGCTGTTGTAGGCGGACAACACTTCCTGAAGGCGGAGCGCCAATCCCATGTCCCCGTCAATGCGAAGACGCCCGCTCATAAACGCTTCCGTTCCGTTGAGTTCGCCGTCGACCATTTGTTTAAAATCGTCGCTGTCCATGCTGAGCGTGCAGTCCGGCGTTTCCTGCTCCCCTTCAATGACAAAGCCGGCGTCGGGACGAAGAACGACTTGGTACACTCCGGCATCGGCCCCGCTTAAGTTGAATTGGTACACTGCGACAATTCCGTCGGCGCGGGATGGATCCTCCCTCAATTGTGAATCAATCAGTTGAAAAATATCTCTTACCGTCGTCATCTTCACATCCTCCTTAAAATTTTGAACTGTCTGAAATTTTTGTTTGTACTTTTACTATAACGCGTTTTCCTTTCCTGTCCTATCCCGAAAATCGTCGGAACTTTCTTTCCGCCGGCGCACCGCTCCCCGATGTTTTTACGCTCGCAAAGCCGCAAGCAGCGCATGCTCGCCGATCAGCTCCAAATAGCGGCGATACAGCGGAAAAGCCGGCACGATGCGCGGCAGGAGCTGCAACGCTTTCGCTCTTGACCCTTTCGTCTTCATTTTCCCGGTCATGAGCGCCAGCGGAACGTTGATGTTGCCGCCCCAAAACTGGTGGGCGACATCCCCGGTCGTCCGGATGGCGACATCCGGAGCAGCGGGCGGCCGCCCGAAAAACACGGCGTAGTTTTCACCTTCGTTCGGCCCCCTCGCATCGATGCCAATAACCGCCTCCGGATCGGTCAAATAAAAGGCGAACGCAGCGCGCGACCGCCGGATTTGCTCGCCGATGCGATTGATTTGCTCCACTTCCCCGCCGTATTCGCGATATGCCGGATGATGCCCCCACCATGCCCGCAGCTCCTCCGCCGTCCGCGGCCGCGCCGGGATTTGCATAAATTCGCCGATCACCCGGTATACGTGCCTGTCATCGCGAAACAGCCCCATCGTTCATTCCCCCTTTGCCGGTTCGCTACTCCCATTTTGACGCGAAACAGCGCCGGCGGCAATTCCGACAATTACCGGGGGAAAGGGGCATGGCCGTCGCTCTGTTGCCAAGGAGGTCCGGTGCGAAAAAGACGGCATGGAGACGGGCGCGCTTCTTCACAAACAGCCAAAAGCAAGGCGCCGGGGCTGGCGCCGAAAAGCAGAAAAAAACGGCCGCCTCTTTCCGTTTAGGCTGCCGTTTTTGGACAACATCCATTTTTCTTGGCGAATGGTTTACAACTGCGCCAGCCGCATGACGTCGCGGGCGATCATGACCTCTTCGTTCGTCGGGATGACGAGCACTTTGACCGGCGAGTGCGGGTAGCTGATGAACGCTTCTTTGCCGCGCACTTTGTTTAACACCGGATCCCAGTAGACGCCCATGAACTCAAGGCCGCGCAGCACTTTGGCGCGCACGACATCGCTGTTTTCGCCGATGCCGGCGGTGAAAATGATGGCGTCGACGCCGCACATGCGCGCCGCATACGAGCCGATGTATTTATGAATGCGGTTCGCAAACACTTCCAGCGCAAGTTCCGCGCGCTCATTTCCTTCGGCGGCCGCTTTTTCCAAGTCGCGCAAGTCGCTCGAGATGCCGGAGATGCCGAGCATACCGCTCTTTTTATTCAGCACTTCAATCACTTCATCAGCGGTCATTCCTGTTTTTTCCATAATGTATGGGATAAGCGCCGGGTCGATGTTGCCAGAGCGCGTCCCCATCGCGACACCCGCTAATGGCGTAAAGCCCATCGACGTGTCGATCGATTTGCCGCCTTCGACCGCCGCGATGCTCGCCCCGTTGCCTAAATGGCACGAGATGAGGCGCAGCTGCTCGATCGGCCGGCCGAGAAGCTCCGCCGCCCGCTGGGTGACGTATTTGTGCGACGTGCCATGGAAGCCGTACTTGCGAATGCCGAATTTCGTGTAATACTCATACGGCAAGCTGTACAAAAACGACTGTTCCGGCATCGTTTGGTGAAACGCCGTATCAAAAACGGCGACGGCCGGCACGTTCGGCAGCACTTCCTGAAACGCGCGGATGCCGACGAGGTTGGCCGGGTTATGAAGCGGAGCGAGCTCGGACACTTCTTCGATTTGTTTTATCACCTCATCGGTGATCAACACCGAATCGCTGAACTTCTCTCCGCCGTGGACGACGCGGTGGCCGATGCCGTCAATTTCGTCAAATGACCGGATGATGCCATAGCGAATCAGTTTGTCAAGCAGCAGTTTCACCGCCACGGCATGGTTCGGGATGGAAGTGACTTCCCGCTGTTTCTCCCCGTTCACGACGATCGTAAAAATCGCGTCGTCAAAGCCGATCCGCTCGACGACTCCTTTCGTTAACACCGTTTCCGCCGGCATGTCAAACAATTGGAATTTCAACGAAGAACTTCCCGCATTAACGGCTAACACTTTTGCCATCGAACATACAGCTCCTTTTTGCCAAAATCCGTTCGCACTTACGGTTAGTGTGCGCGATTGGGCGCTGTTTCACTATGCCTTTTTCATTGTATGCCTCCCTTTTCTTCCTTTCAAGCGGCGTTTTCTTTCGTAATCGGTTGCAAGGAAATGTTTTTATGTTGTGAAAATAAAAACAGCCTCCAAGCAGGTTGGAGACTGTCAGCGCCCTTTTTCGCCGGCGATCCAGGCATCGATTTTCGCCATCATCGCCTGCATGGCCGTCTTGTTGGAAAAGCGCGGCAGTTCGGCGAGCAGCACTTGTTTCGGCGCTTTCGCCATCGGGCCTTTCTTTTGCAAAATGAATATGCTTTTCGCCGCCTGCTCGTGTTTAAACATGGACAGCGGCAACTGCAACAAGCCTTGAACGATGGCGGTTTCTTTTAAAAATTCATTCAGCTGTTCCGCCTGAGGGCTGGAAAACAGCGTGTTCGGAATGAGGAAAAACAAATAGCCGCCGTCTTTTGTATAGCGCAAGCTTTGCTCGATCAACAAATGATGCGCATACGACCGCCCTTCTTTCGCTTTTAACACAAAGCGGCTGGCATTGGCGTCATCCGGGTAGTAGCCGACCGGCAAATCGCAGACAACGACATCGGCCGGTTCGACGAACAAAGGGCGCAGGCTGTCCTGGTTAAACAGCTGCACCGGGTGCTGCTGCAAGTTGGCATTGACATATGCGAGTTTGACGAGCAGATCGTCAACGTCGGCGCCGTAGCTTTTCGCCTGCCGGCCGCCGAGCCCGTTTAACACGGCTGTAAGCAAATTGGCCGTGCCGACGGCCGGGTCCAGAATCGTTAGCGCCAAATGCGGGCGCGTGAACTGCCGGACGAGGTAGGCCAAAAACACACTGACCGCATCCGGCGTCATTTGGTGATTCGGCTGGACGTGCTGGCGCATCCCTTTTAAGACGGCAAGCTGAAACGCCTTGCGGATGTGCTCGTTCTGAAACTGTTCGAGCCCCAATTCGCGATATTGCTTTTTCAACCGTTTCGCGTTCAGCTCGCTCACCTCATCTTGCAGCACGTCGCCGTGAAACAAATTTTCCCCTGTTTCCGCGACAGCTTCCAAATACGTGCATTGCAGCTCCTCCTGCAAAATGCGGGCCGTTTCATCCAAGACGGCAAACAGCCGTTCAACGGGTGTCATCATGCGTGCGTCCCCCTTTCTGCCCATGTCCCTTCTGTATATTGTACGTCCGTCCGCCCCGCCCCGCAAGGCAAACAGCGGCCAAAACGAAACGGCCCCGAACGGATCGGAGCCGTTTTCCTTATTTCGCCGCTTTCGCCGCTTCAATCGCCGCTTCGTAGTTCGGATGGTTCGTCACTTCCGGCACGTATTCGACGTATGTGACCGTGTCGTTGCTATCGATGACAAACACGGCGCGGGCAAGCAGGCGAAGTTCTTTGATCAGGACGCCGTACGCTTGTCCAAATGAGACGTCGCGATGGTCGGACAACACTTCAACGTTTTCGATGCCGGCGGCGCCGCACCACCGTTTTTGCGCAAACGGCAAATCGACGCTGATCGTCAGCACTTTCACGTTGTCAAGCTTCGCCGCTTCCTCGTTAAACCGGCGCGTCTGCGCGTCACAAACACCGGTGTCAAGCGACGGCACGACGCTGATGAGGCGGACATGCCCCTTCGTATCGGCGAGCGTCACTTCCTGCAAATTTTGGTTCAACACGGTGAAGTCCGGCGCTTTGTCGCCGACTTTCACTTCGTTGCCGACGAGCGTGACCGGATTGCCTTTAAACGTCACTTGAGCCATGGCTTCTCCCCCTTAGGAAAAAATATGTACCATCTCCATAGTAAAACGAAAAGGCGGCGTTTGCAATCGTTTTACTCGCCGCATCGCCCCTTTCGCCTGCGGCCCGCCAAAACAAAGCGCTGGACGAAACCCGATCCAGCGCCAAGCCCGGCTAAATGTCAAAATCGTTCGCGGTGGAAGACGCACCGTCTTTTTTGTTTTTCTTCAACATCGCCTGGATTTTTTCGATGGCTTGTGGGGCGAGATCGAGAATTTTTTCGTATAAATGCGTGCTTTCATCCAGATGGAGAAGTTTGACACCCGATGAGTTGACGACGAGAAACGCGATCGGGGTGATCGACACACCGCCGCCGCTGCCGCCGCCAAACGGGTGCCCGTTCCCCTGTTGCTGCCCGTTTTGCCCGTTCGTTTGCGCCCCTTGGCCGTTTGTCTGGCCGTCAAGCATAAATTCGCTGCCGCCGGCCGCAAACCCGAACCCGACCTTCGACACCGTTAAAATGACGCTGCCATCCGGCGTCTCGACCGGATCGCCGATAATCGTGTTGACGTCGATCATTTGTTTTAAATTTTCCATCGCGGTTGTCATAAGCCCTTGGATCGGATGGTTCGTCATCATCATTCCTCCTAATAGCCTTCATTTGCCTGTCGCGCAGCGGAAAGGCTGCGCTTTGGCGGACGCCGCCTGCGCCAATGTTTGATGACGCGCAATCCTGCTACCATAGCATGCCCGATTCGGAAATGAAACATACATAAAAACGACGTTTCCGAGACGGCTCGGTCGTACACGGGAACGATCGCAATCACCGGGGTCGTTTTCATGTTCATGTACCGTCTCGCCGCTCCGATAATAGCGTATTTCAACGACCAGCCAAGCCCGACGAGCAGCCCGGTCGATGCCGCATCACCCGTTCCGATGTTTGTCTTCCATTCCCATTTGGTAATCGTCACATGGCGACAAAATTGTTTCATAATTTCATAAAAATCGATGACGTGCTCCAAAAACTGTTTTACTTTGCGAAAAAAGTCGGCGATTTTTTTCGGCGTCCATTTTCCTTTCTTTTCTTCCTTACCGCGCGTCTCCCCCATCCCTTTTTTGTGGATGAACGCCACCCCGGGCGCTTCCGATTCGGTTTCCAGCTTGATGAGCGGAATGTGAATCGTGTAGCGGATGAGGCCAAACAGCGTGCGCACCACAATTTTGTATTCATCATCGTCCTGCCGATGGCGAAACACAACCGTCACGGAAAGTTTCATGAAGGCGGCAAGAAGGAACAACACCATAACGGCTATGGCGACTATGATTACGACTTTCAAGGCCCGTCCTCCCTTTCACCATATCATTGTCGCCATATGGAAAAAAAATAAACCTGCCGCATGGCAGGTGAACAACGCTGTTTGCCCCGCAAAAGCCGGCTACTCGCGGATGACGATCGTATCGGCAAACTGGTCGTGCATTCCTTTTTTCTTTTCCGAAAAGGCGACAAACAAAAAGCCGACAAACAGCAATGTTTTGCTGATGAATTTGCCGATGACTTCGCGAAACAACACGGTCAGCCAGGTGAGCGGCCCTCCTTGTTCGTCGACGACTTTTAAACCGAACACCATCTTGCCGAGTGTCTGCCCGAACGCTTTCGTCATCAGCACAAAGTAGGCGTAAAAAACGACCGCCGCCGCCACCGAGGCCGGCGCAAACAACCCGTCCCGCTCAAGCGGCCAATCGAATAGGCGGAAAAGCGGCCAAACGATGAGCCGGTTGAGGCTTGAGACAACAATGACATCAAGGCAATACGCCCAAAAACGAAGCCAAAAGCCGCCGTAGCGGGGAGCGGGGTCCGCCGCATCACAGATGGACGCCGGCAGCGCCATCGATTGTGTGTCCTCCATTTCTTGATCCCCCCTATTCGGCGTACAAGTACATAAGCCGCGGCGAGGATGGGCGCGACAACAGGCGGATGAGCCCGGCCGCCTCGCTGTCCGGCTTCATCCGGTTCGACACCACCTCAAAGAGAGAGCTCCACGGCGCATCGTTCACGTATTTTACGACTTGAGCGCCGGTTAAATGATGCTCTTTTTTGAGCGCAGCGATCGCGTCATCCAAGTAGCCGAACTCGTCGACAAGGCGGAGCGCCTTCGCCTGTCGCCCATCATAAATGCGGCCGTCCGCCAGCTTTCGCACCGTGTCTTCCGGCAGCTTTCTTCCTTTGGCTACCACATCAACAAACGCATCATACGAATCATTGATCAGCCGCTGCAAAATCTCCCGTTCCGCTTCGGTCATTTTGCGCGCCGGATTCATGATGTCTTTGTACGGCCCGCTTTTGATCGTGACAAGCTCCACGCCGTACTTCTTTGCCAGCCCTTCATAGTTGACGCTTTGCATGATGACGCCGATGGAGCCGGTGATCGTCTCCGGGCTGGCGAAAATTTTATCGCCGGCCGCTGCGATATAGTAACCGCCCGAGGCGGCCATGGTCCCCATCGATACATAAATCGGCTTGTTCGTCTTCTTTTTCAGCTTCATCAGCTGATCGTAAATTTCCGCGCTTTCCGCGACACCGCCGCCCGGCGAATTAATGCGCAAGATGATCGCTTTGACGTCTTGATCCTCTTTCGCCTGTTTGATCATTTGCAAAAACGTTTGGTGATTGTACTGTGATGAGGAAAGAAACGACTCCGCTTCCCCCGCATCTTGAATCACTCCGTTCACTTCCAACACTGCGATTTTTTTCAACGGGTCGCCCTCGGCGATGACTTCTTCGCTAAATGGCGACTCCATGAGCGCCAGCCACCTTTCCGACCAGCCGCCCGCCTTGTCGGACAAAAGAACGCCAACCGCCTGAACAAGCACGGAGATCACAAACAAGGCGGCGGCGATGGCCAACGCCGTCCATCGTTTTCGATTCATCATCTTCCTCCCTTTGCATCGGCTGCCATATTTTTAGAATCGTGGCAAACGTGGTACAATATTCATTGTACATCGGTTCAAGATTCGACGCTACTAGGAGGATGCAAAATATGGATACCGAACGCAACCACCTTTATTTTTTTTATAAGCGCGACGATGAACTCGTCCGGCGAGTGAAACCGCTCATCGAATGGGCTGAGCGCGGGCCGTTTGTCGTTGTCGACGACTATCGGGAAGCGAACATCATTGTCAGCATCGGCGACGACGGCGCATTTTTGCAGGCGGTCCGGCAGACCGGATTCCGCCCTGACAGCCTGTATGTCGGCGTCTCGACGCTCCCGGCGCGCGGCTTTTATTGCGACTTTCAAATCGACGACATTGATCATATGGTCGAGGCGGCAAGAAACTGGAAGCTGGAAGTGCGGCGCTACCCGGTCATTGAAGTGACGATCGACGGCACCGCTTCGTTTTTTTGCTTAAACGAATGTTCGATCCGCTCGCAAGTCATTAAAACGATGGCGGTCGACGTGTTCATCGACGATTTGCATTTTGAGACGTTCCGCGGCGACGGCATTATCGTCTCGACGCCGACCGGCAGCACCGGCTACAACAAGTCGGTGCACGGGGCGGTCGTCGATCCGCTTTTGCCGTGCTTTCAAGTGAGCGAACTCGCTTCGCTCAACAGCAACCGCTACCGGACGCTCGGTTCGCCGTTCATTTTGAGCGGCACGCGGACACTGACGTTGAAAATGTCGGAGGAAACGAGCCATTTTCCGATCATCGGCCTGGACAATGAGGCGCTCAGCATCCAGCACATTGAACGGATCGACATCCGCCTGAGCGACCGGGTCGTGAAAACGGTGCGCTTAAAAAATAATTCGTTTTGGGAGAAAGTGAAACGCGTCTTTTTATAAACCGCGCAAAAAGAGGCTGACCTAAAAGTGTGGCAATGCTCCTATCTGGGGCAACATGAAAAATAGACCACCACGAAAAACCCGGTAAAACCAAGGGTTTCAGAGGTGGTCTCTTTCACATACTTCGGTTACATTTCATCCAAAAGGGGCTTTTGAATCAGCTCCTTCTTTTCCAGCGGGACGGACAGGCAAACGAAACGCCTCCGCTCCCGGCTTTTTTCGGCTCGGCGCTGCCTTCCCGCCGGGCAGCGCCGGATTGACGGAAAAACGCGCGCTTCATTCGGATCCGCGCTTACAACGACCGGCCGGCGAGGCGCGCTTCCCGCTCGCGCAGCTCGACGCGGCGGATTTTTCCAGACGCCGTTTTCGGCAAATCGTCGACAAACTCGATTTTGCGCGGGTATTTGTACGGCGCTGTCAACTGTTTGACATGTTCTTGCAGCGCTGGAATGAGGGACGGATCGTCTTTGTCAACCCCCTCGCGCAAGACGACGAACGCCTTGACGACATGGCCGCGCACTTCATCCGGGCTGGCGACAACGGCGCACTCTTTGACGGCTGGGTGTTTGACAAGCGCGTCCTCGACTTCAAACGGGCCGATCGTATAGCCGGCGCTGATGATGATGTCATCGCCGCGCCCCTCAAACCAAAAATAGCCGTCCTCGTCTTTTCGCGCCTTGTCTCCGGTGATATAGTAATCGCCGCGGAATTGCATCGCCGTCCGCTCCGGATCTTTGTAGTAATATTTGAACAACGCCGGCGTTTCGACGTGGACGGCGATATCGCCGACAACGCCGACCGGGCACGGCTCGCCGTTTTCATCGATAATCTCGACGCGGTTACCCGGCGTCGGTTTCCCCATCGAGCCCGGTTTGATTTCCATTCCTTTCATGACGCCGACCAGCAGCGTATTTTCCGTCTGCCCGTAGCCGTCGCGCACTTCGATGCCGAAATGTTTGGCAAACGTGTCGATCACTTCACGGTTGAGCGGCTCGCCGGCAGACACCGCGCTGTGCAGAGCCGATAAGTTGTAGCGGCCGATGTCCGTCACTTTCGCCATCAGTCGGTATTCGGTCGGCGTGCAGCAAAGCACGTTGATTTGATATTTTTCAAGCAGCTGCAAATATTTTTCCGGCTCAAAGCGGCCGTAATAGACAAAGCCGGTCACCCCTGAGCCGAGCACCGACAAAAACGGGCTCCAAATCCATTTTTGCCACCCCGGCCCGGCCGTCGCCCAGACGAGGTCGCCTTCTTCGATGCACAGCCAGTTTTTCGCCGCCGTGCGCAAATGGGCGTACGCCCAACCATGGCAATGCACAACCCCTTTCGGATTGCCGGTCGTGCCGGACGTATACGACAGAAACGCCATATCGTCGCGCGAGGTGTCCGCCGCTTCGAGCGTTTCGCTTTCCTTCGCGATGGCCGCTTCAAGCGGCAGCCAGCCGTCATGCGCCTGCGCGCCGATTGAAAACTTCAACAGCCGGTCGACGCCGTCGATCGGAGCGAATTCGCCCACATACGGTTCATAGGCGACGACCGCTTTCGCTTCGCTATGGGACAGCCGGTATTGCAAATCTTTCGTCCGCAGCATCTCCGAGCTCGGAATGACGACAAGCCCGGCTTTGAGCGCCCCTAAATACACTTCATATGCCTCAATGAGGCGCGGCACCATAACGAGCACTTTGTCCCCTTTCTGAAGGCCATGCGACAAGAAAGCGTTTCCAATTTGATTGGCGCGCGCCATCAGGCGGCCGTATGTAATCTCGCGCGTTTCCCCCTGCTCATTTTCCCATTTTAACGCGATTCGGTCTGGATCGGCCGCCGCGTGCCTTTCCATTTCCGATGTTAAATTGTACCGCTCGGGCGCGATCAAGTCTTCCCGTCTCATCGTTTCTCCCCCTGTTCCTCGTTCGTTTGCCGGCGTCGGCATTTCCATTATACAAAATAGTTATTATATTTTGAATAATTTTTTGACATAAAAGCGGCGGGGGCATCCCCCGCCGCGAAGCCATCAGTATGAAATTAGAATTGGCGTGCGCCGCCCAATTGTTGTTGCGCCATGGCAACGAGGCGTTTCGTGATCTCGCCGCCGACCGAACCGTTGGCGCGGGAAGTCGTGTCAGCGCCTAAGTTGACGCCAAATTCTTGGGCGATTTCGTATTTCATTTGTTCGAGCGCTTGTTGGGCACCCGGAACAAGCAATTGATTGTTGTTGTTGCGTGCCATCTGTTTTCACCTCCTTGTACGTATAGAATGTGTGAAAACAGACGGCGATATGCAGCAACGCTTTTGGTAAATTTTGAGATTTAGAACAATCCGGCGAACTCGTCAGTCCGTCCGTTTTCTTCGTCAATCACCATCGTTTCCGTCTCGTTGACCGCCTTCTCGAGCAGCGGGGCGAGATCCAGTTCGCGCTCATACTGGAGCACTTTCTCTTTTTTCGGTTTCGTTTTCGGCGCCCGCGGCGTAAAAATGGTGCAGCAGTCTTCGTATGGAAGAATTGAAATATCATGGGTGTCAATGCGCTTCGCCATCTCGATGATTTCCATTTTATCCATCGAGATGAGCGGGCGCAAAACTGGTGTGTTCGTCACTTCATTGATGACGTACATGCTCTCGAGCGTCTGGCTCGCCACTTGGCCGAGGCTTTCGCCGGTGACGATCGCCAGCGCCCGGTGGCGGCGGCGCAAAGCGTCCGTAATGGCCAGCATCGCCCGCCGGGTGGAAATGAGCGAATACTCGTTCGGCACCCCTTGGTAAATGGCTTGCTGCACTTCGGTAAACGGCACGATATGCAGCTTGATCGTTCCGCCGTACACCGTCAGCTTCCGCACCAAGTCAATGACTTTTTGCTTCGCTCGCTCGCTTGTATACGGCGGGCTGAAAAAGTGGACGGCCTCAATTTCCAAGCCGCGCTTCATCGCCAAATACCCGGCAACCGGGCTGTCGATGCCGCCGGAGAGCATGAGCATCGCCTTGCCGCTCGTCCCGACCGGCAGGCCGCCGGCGCCGAAAATGTCGCGGCATGTGACGTACGTGCCGTCTTGGCGCACCTCGACGCGCACGTCAATGTCCGGTTCACGCACGTTGACGGTCAGGCCGTCCGTCTGCCGCAAAATGTGCGCCCCGATTTCATGGTTCAACTCATCGCTCCGGTAGGGAAACTGCTTATTGACGCGGCGGGCGCTCACTTTAAATGTTTTTCCGTTGTGCGGCAGCTGCCGTACGGCGGCGAGCGCCGTTTCTTTGATCGCTGCCAGGTCGTTTTCGCATTTCATCGCCAGGCTGAACGAATGGATGCCAAACACCGTTTTCAGCTTGTCGATGATCGGCTCGTGCGGCTCACCGTTTAATAAAATGTACATCCGGTCGCGCATATATTCAATCTGAATACGGGGAAACGCCCGCAGCTTACGGGCGATGTTTTGTTTCAGCCGCCGCACGAACACATTGCGGTTTTTCCCTTTCGTCGTCATTTCACCGTAGCGGATTAAAATGCGGTCGTACTTCATTTCCATGTCATCCTGTTACCTCGCTTAACGTTTTGATCGCCTGCCTGATGGCGGCCACTGCTGGCGCGATCTCTTCTTGCGTATTGTCAAACGACAGGCTGATGCGGATGCCGCGCTCGGCCCGGTCTTCGCCCAATCCCATCGCCAACAGCGTTTTGCTCGGCGCCTTTTTTTTCGACGAGCAGGCCGAGGTCGTCGAGACGTAAACGCCGCTTTTCTCAAGCTCATGAACGAACACTTCCGGCTTCAGGCCGGGCTTTAAGGAAAAGTTGATGATATGCGGAGCGGCACCGTCGCGCGGCGTGTTGATCGCAATGTCCGGAACGGCCGCGAGCGCTTCCAGCCACTTGTCTTTGAGCTCCTTGAGCCGGCCGATGTCCCGCTCATACCGCTCCATGGCAAGGCGGAGCGCTTTGGCCATCGCGACGATGGCGGCGACATTTTCCGTGCCGGATCGGAGCCGCATTTCTTGGCCGCCGCCGGCCAACAGCGGCATCAGACGGACGCCTTCGCGGACGTACAGCGCACCGGCGCCGCGCAGCCCGTGAAATTTATGGGCCGATATCGTGCATAAATCAACGCCCGCTCGCTGCAAATCGAGCGGCACTTTGCTGATGCCTTGCACCCGGTCGACGTGAAACAGCGTTTTCGGATAGCGGGCCAAAAGCGCGCCGATTTCTTCGATCGGCTGCACGGTGCCAACCTCGTTGTTCACATGCATGACCGAAACGAGAATCGTATCGTCGCGCAACGCACGCTCCACTTGTTTGGCCGACACTCTTCCGTCCCGGTCGACCGGCAAATACGTCACCTCAAAGCCGAGCTCTTCAAGCTGGCGGCACGGCTCGGCGACGGACGGATGCTCGATTTCCGTCGTAATGATGTGCCGGCCGCGCTGCCGGTACTGCCAGGCGACGCCTTTAATGGCCAAATTGTTTGCCTCGGTCCCGCCCGAGGTGAACACGATTTCGCCCGGCTTGACGCGCAGCATGGCGGCGACTTGTTCACGCGCCTGCGCGAGCAGCCGCTCCGCCTTCATGCCGAGCCCATGAAGGGAAGACGGGTTGGCGAAATAGCCGGATGCGACCGCAACGAACGAATCGATCGCTTCCGGAAACGGCTTCGTCGTCGCGCTGTTGTCAAGATAAATCATCGTTTCCATCCTCCGCTCGTCATCGGCAAATGTACACATAACCATATCATATAAAAGCAGACTGAAAACAGCAACGAAAACACACACGCATTTACAGTATCCGCCAAAAACCCGATAAATATCGGCCGAAACCGATATTTATCGGGTTTTTGCTCACGATTGTTGATCGTTGTCCGCCTGCCACAGCTGCCGCACGCGGTCGAACGCGCCCGGCTCGACTTTCTCCACCGTCGCCACCGCCTGCCGGAGCGCTTCCTCGTAATCGTAATGACGGAACAAAAATTCGGCCTCTTCAAGCCCTTTATGCACCTCCGGATAACGGCGGCGATAGCGGTTGCCGTACTGAATCGTCCGCTCGGCCAAGGCGGCCTGCTCGATCATTTCGACCGTCCGCTCATGCAGCCGCTCGACGGCCGCCTTCGCTTCTTCGAGAGCCCCGTCGACCGCCGGCATGTGAAGCGGCTTTTCTTCAAGGCGGGCGGCGACGGCCTGCAAGCTCGTTTTGGCCTCTGCAAGCTCATGTGAATAAGACTCCGGCAGCCCCGGCAGCCGGCTTTTTTGCACGAGGCGAACCGCTTCGGACAACATTTTCCGCATGTCATCAAGCTTTTCGCGGGCGATCAGTTCATCTTTGCGCAGCGTCTGCAGCATGCGGCGAAACTGTTCATGCTCCTCTTTCATCATGTCGATTTGGGATGTAAGCTGCTCGAGCTCCTCGCGCAGCAGCGAATACGCCGTTTTCGCCTCGGCGGCGCGGTCGTGGATGAGCCAAAACCGCTTTTGCAGCTGGTGCAGCTGCTTTTCAATGCTTCGGTATTTTTCCACGTCCCCCGGCGGCAGATGATAGCTTTGCTGGACGAACAGCGCTTCCGCCCCCGTCTCCTTCGCCGCGGCGGCGAGCTCCTCAAGCATGCCGCCAATGCGCGGCATTTCCGTTTGCACGTACTGATGGGCCAGCACTTCCTGCTCAAGCGAATCATACAGCGCCTCGATTTCTTCTTTCAGCCCGGCGAGCATCTGCTTCGCCTCTTCAATGCGCAGTTCGCCGATCATCGCCAAACAGTGCTGAATTTTTTCCTGCTTTTCCGCAAGCGCGCGCTCGATGTCCAAGTGGTCGAGAATGTACCCGCTTTGCTCCATTTCCCGATAGCCGTCGGCGAGCTCGGCAAGCTGGGCGGGAAGCGATGTTTGGCACTCGCCAAGCAGCGCCGGGATGTCCTCCATCATCGCGGCGAGGCGGTTCAGCTCCTGCTTGAGCGCCAGCACGACGTCGCGCGCTGCCAAATAGTTGCCGGCTTCTGTCAACTCGGCAAACAACTGAAATTGCTTTTCCGCCTCAGCCAACCGGACGTCCAGCAGATCGGCGGCCGCCCCGAACGTATACCGATAGGCGAGCAGCGTTTTTTTTGCTTCCCGGTGCGCGGTGCGCAGCTCTTCGATTTCGACCCGGCTTTGTTCCTCGCTGCCGATCAGCTCGTTGACTTCGCAAATGATTTGCTGAATTTCTTCCTCCACGCGCCGGAGTGCGTCCGCCGTTTGCCCGAGCAGCCGGCGCGCCTTTCGATACCGGTATTTGTCCAACAGCGTTTCGGCGTCAAACAGCTGCTCCTCGACGTTCGGCAGCTTGACGGCCACGATGTCATCCCACTGTTGGCGCCAGCGCTCAAACAACTGCTCCGTCTCCCCGGTCATGTTCAGCTGTTTCACCTTGGCAAGCTCATCCGGCACCGGTTCATTCATCAACCGGATTTTCCACTCTTCAAGCCCGTCGATTTCCCGGTACATCCGCTTTCGGCGCAGATGATTATATCCAATTGCTCCTGCCGCAAGGAGCAGAATAACCCACACGATTCCCATCCGCTAATGCCCCCTTGCACTCAAGCTACTTCGAAGTGAATGAAAATGGCGGAGAAGGCAAACATATATATTTTTCAATGTTTTTATGATACCATGTTATCGACATTTTTTGACCAAAATTTTTATTTTTTTTACAAGAATCTTCAATTGGTTTGCTGTGATACAATGATGGAAGGAAAGGGGGAACCCGCTTTGCGCGACGGCCACATTCACACACCGTTTTGCCCGCACGGGAGCCGCGATCCGCTCGAGCAGTATGTCGAACGGGCCATCGCCCTCGGCTATACCGATATTTCCTTCACCGAACATGCGCCGCTGCCGGAACGGTTTCTTGACCCGACGCCGGAGCAGGACAGCGCCATGGCGCGCGGTGCATTGGAGCGGTATTTGGCGGCCATCGCTGATGTCAAAGCGCGCTACCGCCATGACATTACGATCCGCGTCGGGCTTGAGGTCGACTTTATCCCCGGCTTTGAGGATGAGACCGCCAAACTGCTCGATGAAGTCGGCCCGCTCCTTGACGACAGCATTTTATCGGTTCATTTTTTGGCGCACAACGGCCAATATGTATGCCTCGATTACAGCGCCGACATGTTTGCCGGCATCGTCCGCCTATTCGGCTCGGTCGAGCGCGTGCACGCCGCCTATTACGACACGGTGCGCCAGTCCATCCGCGCCGACCTTGGCCGCTATAAGCCGCGGCGCATCGGCCATATGACGCTTGTGCGCAAGTTTTGGCGCCGCTTTCCGTGCCGGGAGCCGATGACGGAGCGCATGTTGGCCATTCTTGACGACATCGAGCAGTTCGGCTATGAAATCGACTACAACGGCGCCGGCGCTACCAAACCGCTCTGCCGTGAGCCGTACCCGCCCAACCACCTGATCGCTGAGGCGCATCGGCGCGGCATTCCGATCGTGTACGGTTCAGACGCCCACCGCGCCGCCGACTTGCATCAAGGACGGGGCGTCATGGACGGCGAGGCGCTTTCCGTTGGCAGCCGTCGGACGTCATCTTAAAATGAGCGAAAACAAATTCAAGGAGGCATGTTCCGATGTTTCACCCGATCGCTTACAGCGGCACACGCGAAGAAAACTACGCGCTCGTCATCGAGCAGCTGAAGGCGCTCATCGCCGGAGAGCCGAACATGATCGCCAACTTGGCGAACGCCGCTGCTTTGCTCAATCAGTTTCTCACCGACATCAACTGGGTCGGCTTTTATCTCGCCGATGGCGACGAGCTTGTGCTCGGCCCGTTCCAAGGCTTGCCGGCGTGCGTCCGCATTCCGTTTGGCAAGGGGGTGTGCGGCACGGCAGCCGCCGAACGGCGGACGGTCGTCGTCCCGGATGTGCACGAATTTCCAGGCCATATCGCCTGCGACGCCGCCTCCCAGTCGGAAATCGTCGTTCCGCTCATCAAAGACGGCCGCGTCATCGGCGTGCTTGATATTGACAGCCCGGTGAAAAACCGCTTTGACGACGTGGACCGCCGCTATTTGGAGCAATTCGCTGGCGTGCTCGCTTCATCATAAAGCAGCCCTGCCGCGCAAAGAAGGAATCCGCTTGGTCGGATTCCTTTTTTTATACTTTGTGCGGCTGGGAATGGTCATGGACGAAAATGCAGTTTTTTCCTGTTTCCTTCGCCATATAAAGCGCGGCATCCGCCTGCTTGAACAGCTGTTCTGCGTCTTTAGAGCCATGCGGGCTCCACGATGAAATGCCGCAGGAGACCGTGACCGGCGGCACTGTATGCCTTCTGACCTTTTCGACGATACGTCGGGCGACCAAAACCGCGTCAGCGAGCGCCACGTTCGGCAAATACACGGCCAGTTCTTCCCCGCCCCAGCGCGCCGCCACGTCGTCGTCGCGAATATAGGCGCGCACCAGCTCGGCCACCTGGATGAGCACATCGTCGCCCGTTTGGTGACCGTAAAGGTCGTTGATTTGCTTAAAATTGTCGATGTCGATCAAAATAAATGCCCCACGCTCATCGCATTTCATCGAGGTTTGAATCGTCTCGTCCAAATAGCGGCGCGTATGCAGCTTTGTCAAATAATCGGTGACGACGAGCTTTTCAAGCTCTTCGCGCAAAATGGCGTTCGTAAACGCGAGAGTCGAGTGCTGAATGAGCGACTCGAGCAGTTTGAACATGTCAAACGTAAATCGGTACGGCTCGCGGGCGAGCACGATGCAGACGCCCTTCGCTTCGTTGTTTTGCTGCATCAGGGCCGCCATGACCGAGCGAAACGGCCCGGATACAGACGGGTGGACATCGCCAGCAAAGATAATGTCGTTTCCGCTCCGCCGCCGCTCTTCGACCCATTCAACATACCGGCCGGCCGCTGCGTCGGCAAAAAATGGCGTGCTTCCCGGCAAAAGCTCGCGGCGCCCGTCGGCGAACAGAAAAAACCCGACTTCCTCTGCGCCAAACGACCGTCGGATTTGCGCCACCATATATTCAATTCCTTCCTGCAGCCGCGGCCGCGCGTTCAGTTCGCGCATCGTGTCGTTAATGAGCTGCAAATCGCTGACAAGCCGGCGCGACTGCTCGTACAGCTTGGCGTTCTCAAGCGCGCTTCCCGCCGTCCCGGCGAGCAGCGAGATAAAATTCATTTCCCGCTTCGGAAACGGCGCCGCGTGCGGAGCAATAATCTGAATCACGCCATACACCGCCTGCACGCCTTTGATCGGGGCATACAAGACGGACCGCCGCGGCGCCGCTGTCTCCTCGCACTGCACTTGTCCGGTCAAAAACGCCCGCAGCGCCGCTGTCTGTCCGCCGCCTTCATCAAGCACGAGCGGCTTGATCGGCAAATGGCCGCGCACATGGTTGTCGTGCGACAGCAGAAGATGGTATGTAAACGACGGATAGACGTTTTGCAGCGTGCGGATGATTTCCTCGAGCACGTCGTCAATTTGCATGGAAGAGTGGATTTTGGCCGCAAAGCGGTGCAGCTGCTCATATCGCTTCTCCTCGCCCGTTCCCCGCGACAGCGCACCCAGCTTGCGAAGCAGCCGGCTTAAATCGGAACGAAGCGTCTGCAGCAGCGGCCCATCGATGCCGCTGTTTCGTCTGTATGAAAGCTCGACCAAAGCCGGCGCTTCATCGGAAAGCGGACAAAAGAGACGGGCGGCCATATATGGTCCGCCAACGCTTGTGACAACAATCTCTTCGGCTTGATCCGCCCCAATCCGCTCCGCCGGCGTTATGCCGGCGGCCGCCTCAAGATAAAAAGAGCCGCGCGATGTGTCAAACAAATACAGTGCGGCCCCTTGCAGCGCCAGCTCTTCTTTCAACAGCGCTAGCAGCCCGCCCGCCGCCGCCGAAAACAGCCCGTCATCCGGAAGCGCCAAAAACCAGCGGAAACATGCTTGTTTAAACGATTCATATCGTCTTGTTTCTTCCCGTTTCATCGCCTTTTCCACCTAAACCGGCATCCTCGTTTCGAGCGAACGGATGACAAAATCTTTTTAAAAATTCCATCTTTTATTGTATCACACAAATAGGAGACAAGGGAAATAAAATGTTGACTTTCATCTTAAAAAATCATATAATAGCCTTTGTGTAAAATATAGCAGCCTTTGTGCCCACCTTGATGGTTCATTTTGTTCCTCGGCCTGTCGAGGTGCATCGCGTAACTCTTAGCTGCGAGAGCGAGGATGCATGAAAACAAAATGGCCATGATTGTTGGCGCACATCTGCTTTTATTTTACGGGAATAAAAGCGTAAGGAGGAGCAACGAATGGCTCGTTATACTGGCCCAATGTGGAAAATTTCCCGCCGCCTTGGCATCTCGTTGAGCGGCACGGGGAAAGAATTGCAAAAACGTCCGTATCCGCCTGGCCAACACGGTCCGGGCCAACGGAGAAAATTGTCGGAGTATGGCTTGCAGCTGCAAGAAAAGCAAAAGCTGCGCCATATGTACGGCGTGAACGAACGCCAATTCCGCAAAACGTTTGAAGAAGCGGGCAAAATGCCGGGCAAACACGGCGAAAATTTCATGATTTTGCTAGAATCGCGCCTTGACAACCTCGTCTACCGTTTAGGGCTGGCCCGCACGCGCCGTCAAGCCCGCCAGCTTGTGACGCACGGCCACATTTTGGTCGACGGCAACCGCGTCAACATCCCGTCGTACCGCGTCAAACCGGGGCAAACGATCGCGGTCCGCGAAAAATCGCGCAACTTGCAAGTGATCAAAGAAGCGGTGGAAGCGAACAACTTCGTTCCGGATTACTTGTCGTTTGATCCGGAAAAACTGGAAGGCACGTATACACGCCTGCCGGAACGTTCCGAGCTGCCGGCGGAAATCAACGAAGCGCTCATCGTCGAGTTCTACTCGCGTTAATAAAGCCAGGTTCTATAGTTCAACATGTAAAAACCCCAAAACCCTTGAACTACAAAGGTTTTGGGGTTTTTCGTTTATATTCATTTTTACGAAATAATGTTTTTACTCACATTTCGCACCCTAACAAGGTCAAAACAAAGGATTTTTTATTTAGTTTTTCAGAATAACTTTTTGACCAACACAACGAGCGATGGTAATCCTTTTTTTACCATCGCTGGTCGTTCCGTATCACGTTACACGTAGATGCTCTCATCCATGCCCAATCCCTGCAGAATCCTTCGCTGATCAGGGGTAAGGGAGCGATCCAGTGAGCGTTGGATGCGCCCA
>NZ_SDLD01000035.1:0-35859 GCF_013096875.1 Geobacillus sp. DSP4a
CTCAACTGTAAATACAGCTTGTTGTACCGTCAACATGTGATTCACCTCCTTGTCTATCAGTATTCACATCATAGACAAGGAAAGAAGAAAATATTCAGCTCACTTTATGATGTGGCTGAATAGTTACCAAAAATTTTTTAAAGATAAAAGATAACAATGTCACTAAAATAATCAGTAAGAATAGCCCAAAGTATTTTGCTTCCCATAACAAAATAGCTAAAACTAATGAAAGTAATAGAGTAATAGAATAGCTGACACATGCCTCTTTTAAAATTCCTAGTTCTAGGGCCCCTTTAAAGATTTGACCCACGCAGAGAAAGAAAAGCAATATCAAAATAACATTAATCCCGAAATAAACCAGTAAACTAACTAAATAAGGCAGGAGATTGTAGTAATTTATCTTTCCAATTTCTCCGTGGAAAAACAAAAAGGAATAATAGGCACCTGATATCATCAAACAATACATTGAAAAATTAAATAAATGTCTCCAAAAAGACATTTTTCGTCTGTAAAACAGTTCCACAACACTATAAATAAACAAAACTTTCAGAGTAAAACTAATGCCATATAAAAATAAAATAGCAAGATAAATAGATGAGTCCATTGAGAAAGAATTAGCTTTAGGAGGTAAACTAATCGGAAAAAAATTCAACAAAATAATGGAACCAACTAACATATAAATTAAAACCCAATCCCAAAGGGATTGAGCAAAGAAATCAAGATTAATCCAAAAGCTGGACAAACCTAAAAATGAAATTATGATAATATAAATTTTTTCTGTTTCTTTAAAATTCAACGCCATATATAACCACTCTCATGTGAATAAAATTCGATTAATAAGACTAAAAAGAGACGCAATACATGAAATCATTTTCTTAATCAAGTGTTGAAAACATCTTGAATCAAATCTTGCAGAAAAGCCACAACTATTCAATCAGTCTAAATCCAGAAGTCAATGCCACAATCACCGAACCAAGGATGAACAAATTGATCAATACTTGTTTTACTTTGAATTTCATGTCCTTTTCCCCCTAAAAATTAGTTTATTGATTCGCAGGAGCGGCCGTTGTTTCTTTCTCAGCATCGTCTGCCCCATGCCGCGGTGCGCTGAGCATCAGATGCTGGATGAACAAGAACGCCCCTACGTTCATCACGACGTCGCCGATACTGATGACTTGCTGGCGCGGATACGGCGGAGACAGCGGAATGATGTCGCCGAGAAACGGCAGAAGCGTATCCGATGTGATCGCCTGGTGCTTGCCGTACAAACCGGCTTTTAACGCTTCGATATATTCGCGGCCGAGAAATTGGGCGGCTTCGATCGAGACCGGCATCCGTCCGCCGTTTACGGCCATGACGATAAAGTTGAGCAAGACGCCGGCGAAGATGACCGAAAACCCCGGCTGATGGCGGTTGAGCCATAAAAACGCGAGCCCGATGATGTAGACGAGGAGAAAAATGCCGTTGCTCATGCTCGAGATCCATGCGACCCGCTCTTGCAGGAAAAAGACCACAAACTGCACCGCCAACAAGAGCGGAAACAACCAACCGCCGCGCAATTTCATGTTGGCCAACCCTTTCAGGCTTCCGCCGCGAAACCAGCCGATCAACAACGACAAAATGATTCCATCGTAAACCATAATGCTGTCCCCTTGATAAACAGAATTTTCTCTTTTTTCTAAACTGCTATCCTCACTTCTATTTTTACCGTTTTTTTCATTCCATGTAAATAGTCCGTTCGTCCTAACTACAAACAAATTTTGATGAATATCGTTTCCTTCTTTTCGTTTTCGTCATTCTTTGAAACAAGAAACGACAAAAACAGCGTCATGTATATCCATTGAATAGTGAAAAAGAACCTACCCTCAATGGAATGATCCCCCGACTGCAAATGCGGCATGCGTTTTTCTCGTTGAAAGACAAAAAGCCCTTTTTTATTATTCCGTATTGCTTTTCGGAAGATTATTGTTATAATTGTTTATACAGTAATAATTTTATGGATAAAAACGTCCTTTTTGCCCATTATATGGAAAGGAGATGAAAAAGAAATGGACGCGGAAATGTTGGGAAGCAAGAATGACAAAACGTATACACGTCGGATTAGCCAAGTCGGGAATAGTTTGTCCGTTAGCATCCCGAAAGATTTAGCCACGATGCTAAACCTAAATAAAGGCGATGAAATCGAAATATATTACGACAAGGAACGAGGGGAAATCGTGATGAAACGCGCAAACCGAATTCCAAAAGAAGTCCGTCCTGAAGTCGTGATGGCGATGAACCGCGCGATCTCCAAATATGACGAAGCGCTGCGCAACTTGAAATATAGATAAAGGAGCAGCTGGAGGAAAACATGGTTTATTATTTGACAGCGGAAGAAATCCTATTTATCCATTACACGGTCATGGAAATGTACGACGACGCAGAACAAGCGGGGATCCAATTCCCCGATAAATTCGCGTGGATGTTGGAAAGACCGAAAACGAAATTGTTCGGGGAGGAACAGTTCCCTTCGATTATTGAAAAGGCTTGCTGCTATTACCATTCCATCGCGACAGGTCATATTTTCCACAACGGCAATAAGCGGACGGCTTTAACCGTATTCGTCACGTTCCTTGATTTGAATGGATATGAGTTCACGATGACCAATAAAGAAGCGGAAGATTTCACGGTGTACCTTGTCGAGGATGCCAAGTTCCGGGGAAATGATTGCATCCAGCATCTTGCCCACGAATTAGAGAGTTACATCCGTCCCATCCAAAAACGAAAAGAATGAGGAAAAGAGTGAGGAAAAGAGCGGGCCAAAGCCGGGTCAAGTTCAATTATTGCGTGAAATTCCATCGCCAACCCAGTAAACTTGGATGACAGGACAACAACATCGTTTTTTGCTGCTTTGTTTTTACACAACTGTGCGAACCTTGATCCAAAGCCGCCTTTTCGCTATCCTCAATTTTTAGGTATTGTCAAAAGTTTATCCTCCACACTCACGGTCTTCCCTTGAGTTTCAACGGTTGAACGAAAAAAGCTTTCTACCCCCGGTGTTTCGGCCATCATTGAGGCAACAACACCCAACAGCCAAAACAAAGGGCGGCCTGATCTTTTGTCCTCCAGATCCCGTTGAAACGAAAGTTTGCCCATTGTATCCCCGCTTATTTTTTGGCTATCCTACAACATGGAAGCGAAAGTCTTTCGTCGGAAAATGAGAAAAACGGATTCCGATCATCGTCAGGAATCCGTTTGTCTATATTGTCAACATTTCTTCAAAATTTGGCGATTCATTAGTTGAACTCTTCAAAAAAATATATATAATTTCTTGTATATCTTTCCCATCTTTGCTCAAGGAGGAAGCTCAATGAACACACTAGGAAAAATCAGCAACTTTGTCGGCAACACCTTTGCCATCTGGGTGCTTCTGTTCGGAGCGCTCGCCTTTTTCGCTCCCAGCGCATTTACGTGGATCGCTCCGTATATCGTGCCGCTTCTAGGCATCGTGATGTTTGGCATGGGATTGACGCTGTCAGCGAACGATTTTAAAGAGGTGTTCAAGCGTCCGCTTGATGTGTTAATCGGCGTCGTTGCCCAGTTTCTCATCATGCCGCTTATCGCGTTTTTGCTCGCTTACTTTCTGCCGGTTTCGCGCGAAGTGGCGCTCGGCATTATTTTAGTCGGCTGCTGCCCGGGCGGAACGGCGTCCAACGTCATGACGTATTTGGCGAAAGGAGATACGGCTCTGTCGGTCGCCGTCACGTCTGTTTCGACGATTTTAGCGCCGATTTTGACGCCTTCGCTCATCTTGCTTTTAGCGGGAAAATGGCTGTCCGTATCGGCCGCAGCTTTGTTTTGGTCGATCGTCAAAGTCGTCCTGATTCCGATCCTTTTAGGACTCATCGCCCAGGCGCTGTTCCAAAAGCAAGTCAAAGCGTGCATCCCGGCGCTGCCGCTCGTTTCGGTCATCGCCATCGTGGCCATTGTCGCCGCCGTCGTCGGACAAAACCAGGCGGCCATTGCCAAAAGCGGGCTTCTGATTTTTCTTATTGTCGTTGTTCATAACGGATTGGGCTTGCTGCTTGGGTATTGGTTTGCCAAACTGTTTCGCCTGTCACCGCCAAAACAAAAGGCGATTTCCATCGAAGTTGGCATGCAAAACTCCGGGCTTGGTGCGGCCTTAGCGACCGCCCATTTTTCGCCGCTCGCCGCCGTTCCAAGCGCTATTTTCAGCGTCTGGCACAATATTTCCGGTCCGATTGTCGCAACATACTTCCGCAAACAAGCAGATCGCCAGGCGGATGAACAAACGATTTCCGCTTAACCCCTCTCACGCTTTGCCTAGCAACAAAAAAGCTGTCTTCCGAAATGAATGATCGTTTTTCGGAGACAGCTTTTCCGCTCATCTTTCTTATTCCTTGACACCCGGGACAAAAGGCAGGCACCCGCCTTTCACCTCATTTCACAGCGCCCCTTCAAACGGAAACACCATCCGCCCTGCCAGTTCAGGAAAATCAATGAACGGATTGCGGTTGCCTTGGATGAAAAAAATCGCGCTGTTGCGATGATGTTCATACACCGTCGGTGGAAATTGTTCGTGCCAACGGACAAGGAGCGGAATATCGATTTTGCGCCGAAACGACTTTGCGATCGCCTTCGGGTAGCGAAGCAGAAAGTACAGCATCGCCCTTGCCGCCGTCCCTTTGCCGTATTCCGGCTCGAAATAGCCATTATGAACGACTCCGCAGCGGTTTTGGATTTGTTCGTCGGGATCTTCCGGATTGTAAAACGGGAAATCCGCGTACGGAAAATTCGACCGCATCGTATTGCACTCCGGCTGGCAGACGAACAAATGATGCAAATCGCCTTTCATCGGTTCGCGGGCGCCAAACCACGACTGCGGAACGACATGTTCCGCATTGAATTTCCATTGCTGCTCGATCGTGTTCACCCGCTCGTGCACATCGCCGAGCCCATGCTTCATTTTTTTCAACAACTGGCGAAATTCATCGTAGCGCCGTTTCATCGTTTGGACATCTTGGACGATCAACATCTTCGGGTCTTTTCGCTCGCCGGAGTACAAGCTTCGCACCGTTCCGTCCGGCTGCAAGTCGACCCATGTGTACAAATATTCGTCCTTGCTGAAAAAATACGGCAGCCGTCGCTTATGGGTGCGCGCCGCTAGTTCATGATAGCGGACAAACAACATCAATCCGTCCCCTTCAAGCGGCAGACGGCGGTAATACCGTTCGCGCGCCCGCTCATCTTCTGCGGCCTGATAATACGCGTCCTCCACCGCGAGCCGCTCATTCAGCTGCTCGAGCCGTTCTTTCGGATCTTCCTCCCGCCATTGGCCAAGCTCCTCAAGCCGCCGTTCCGCCTCTCCCATCGGCGCTCCCCTTTCTTTTTTCTTTTAGTGTATCACGGAAGACGAAAGAGGACGATAACAGCGTTAATGCAAAAGAAACGATGTCGCGCCGAACAAAACGGCGGCGATGCCGGCGGCGATCAACGACGGAATCAGCTTCGTTCGCGCGTATTCCATCACCGGCAAATCCAAAATGGTGCAAAGCGTCACTGTATTGTCGCTAAGCGGCGACGCAAACGCCCCGAACGTCCCACTCGCAAACACCGCGCCGATGACCGGCAAAATGTTCGTTCCCGACTGGCTCGCGAGCGTCACACCAAGCGGCATCAACATCCCCCACGTCCCCCATGACGAGCCGATGAAGTAGGAAATGACGGCGCCAAGCAAAAACAAAATCGGGGCGACAAAAAACGATGGGATCCATTGTTTGACATGGCCCGTAATGTATTGCGAAAACCCTAAATCCTCGGCGACAGCCGACAGCGCCCAAATGAGCGCCAGCATTAAAATGACGGAAATCAGCTCATTGCCGCCTTTCACAAAATGGGTCAACAAATCGTTCAATTTAAATCGTTGCCAAAGGAAAAAGGCGACAGCGATAATTACAGTAAACAACAACGCCTCCAACATCGCGCCGAGCGCATCGCTTTGCAAAAACGCCTGCCAAAACGTTCTTGCCCCCCGGCGGCCGTCCCACCAACTTAAAAACAACGTCAAGACAAGCACGATCGAAAGCGGAACGATCAAATTCCACGGCTTGACCGGCGTTTCTTTTTGGTAAGCGCGCGGGCATGTCTGCATCGCGTCTCCTTCTTCCCCTTGCGCTTCATTGGGCTCATTGTCAGCCGGCCGCTGTTCTTCCGCCATTTCGAGCGCCAACCGCTCGTTCCAGCTTCGAATCGGCGCCTCTTTCCGCTTTTCGCTTACTGCCGCTTGTTTTTTGCGCGAATAGACAAAAAAACTGTAGTAGAGCCCAACCGCAATAATGGCATACGAGAAAAAGGTGAACTACCCACCACCTACGCTTCGCTTAGAGGTGGGGGCTTCAAGCGACTTGTGTGTGTTCGCTGAACGGTAAGCCACACACAAGAACCCTTTACGCTTCCCTTCGTTCCGAAGGTGTCCGTTCTAGCCATATTCTATCATATTCGTTGGCTAACGCCAACCGAAATTCATCTCCCACTTTCACTGGTGCTGGCGCACCTTCACGTTTAGAAGTAGGAGACTTCTTTCGGAGGGAAGTTAAATGGAATGCTTCGGACGTACACGATGTACGGCTCCGCTCCGATGCCAGCCGTATCAAGCGCCTTATCGATGACCGACACCATATAGCCGACAAACGCGGTGGCAATTGGGATGAGCGCGACAACCGGGTTGGATGTCACCTCAATGGCAAAGCCGATTTGCTGGGACGACAGCCCAAGCCGTTTGCGCAGCGCCTTCATGATCGGCGCGACGGTGACGATGCGAAAATCGGGGTCGCTAAACGTCACCATCGTCGAAATCCACGTCAGCAGCATGGCGGTTTTGGCCGATTTCACTTTTTTGCTGACGAGATGGACGAACCCTTTGATTCCCCCGGTATATTTGATCATGCTGACAAGACCGGCGAACACATACAAGAAAATGATGATGCGAATGTTGTTCGTCTGCATCAAGTTATCGACGACGTAATGAAGCATCGTCCGCAGCCCGCCAAGCAACGACGGCGTCATGAAATAGCTGCCGACCAACAGCCCGACAAACAGTCCAGGGATCACTTGCTTCGTCCAAATTGAAATCGGGATGACAACTAAAAATGGCAAGAGAGCTTTCCACGACGGTTCCATTGGCCATTCACTCCTTTCTTTAGTATGGCGATTGTTTCCTCTGTCTATGCAATCCGCTGCGAATCTTCATCCAACAACACGGAAACAGCTGCGAAAAAAGTGCAAGAGGACATACACGAATGAAACCGCTTTCCTGCTCCAAAAATAAAAAAGCTGCCTATTAGACAGCTTTCACTGCTTCTTTTTGGGACGAGAGCGCCAACAAATGGAGCGTCACTTCCGGCTTCGAGCCGATTCGAATGTTCACCCCGGTTTGCCCAAGCCCTTCGTTGATATAAAACGGTTTCCCCTCCCATTCATGATAACCTTTGATCATGTTCCGCTCGGTGAGCGTTTTGCTCATTTTCGCCAAATGGTACGGCTTTGGCCAATGAATTTGCCCGCCGTGGAAATGGCCGGACAACAAGTAGTCAAAATGATAGTCTTTCATATGCGGCACGATGTCCGGATCGTGCGTCAACACGAGGTTGATGCCGTCTTTCACGCCGGCGTATGCCTTTTTGATGTCGCTGCGCCCCGTGTAAAAGTCATCGATGCCGATGATATTGACGGTTTGACCGTTGACGGTGATCGTTTTCGTCTCGTTTTGCAAGACGACGCAGCCGTGCGCCTCAAGCGTCGCTTTCAAGCGCGCAAACGGTTCGCCTTGAAGCACGTAATCGTGGTTGCCAAACACCGCATACATGCCGTACGTCGGTTTCAATGCATTCAGCGCGGCCAAATACGGACTGAGCTTGGCGATGCTTTCCTCACGGTCCAAAAAGTCGCCCGTTAAGGCGATCAAATCGATGCGCTCCCCTTTCAGCTTTTCATACACATCATCCGGGGAAATGGACAGCTTTTCCAAATGAAGGTCAGACAGCTGCAAAATGCGGATGGCGCGGTTCCCACCATCCAGACTGCCGACCTGAACTTTATGCAAAACCGCTTCATACGTGTTGCGGTGGGCTTTGCGAATGGCCAAAGCAAGCAATAACAAGATTGCAAGAAAAACAAAAAAGAAAGTCATCGTCTTCTCTCCTCCCTCGATACCCATTATAGTGAAACGGAGGAGAGAAGAAAGAGGGAGTTAGTGGATGAGATGGCAGCCGTACAACGAAAACAATTTTTCCTTTGACATCACCAAATATTTCGGCGGGCGGACAAGCGGCATGAGACGGTGTTGGGCCACTGTCATCATCGGCCAATGGGATGCCATTTTAAACCAACGATAAAATGAATTGCCAATGTTAATGACATCAAATCCGAGTCTCTCACAACCTTTATTTAACATCGTCACGCCGATGATCCCTTTTATGCGGGAGGACTGTTTGTGATGGTAAAGATGATGGGCAACATACGGCAAACCGGCTTTCACTTGTTCGAAAATATAACGTCCTTTTTGAATATCGCTTCGATACTGCATCAGTTCGCGAAGCAGACGAACATTATGAAGGTGAATTTTCAACAGCCATTCATTGGCCGCAATCGTCGTTCCGTCCGAAAGGTGAATGGTTTCACCCTTGTATCGAAGCAAACGGACGCGGAAAATGGAACGACAGCCGTTCTCTTTCCCACCAACATATTCGAGGCGGGAACATGCATAATAGAGCGGATCCATCAGTCCCCATACAGACAACAGCCACTGCGTCGCTTTGCTTCTCATTGGCGGCATCCTTCCCTGCTCGTTCTATCCATTTACATTATGGAATCGATCGAGCGCCATTATAAATGGAGAAAAAAGGAGAAAAAAGGAGAAAAAATCGCTGCATGACCAGTCGGGAGACGCGCGTACTGAGGTCCAGTTCCATTTCGCCCCCTGCTCGAGGCTTTATCAAAAAAGCGCGCACGAATCTCTATGCGCGCCAAGCAACTATGCTCTTATGATTGGACAAACGCCACTGTGTTTACATCCTGTTGGCACACGGCCAGGCGGTTTTCCGCATGTTTTGCTTCCAAGCAGGAGATGCATCCAAAATTCGAATCTGCCCGCGCCCCTAGGAACGCATCCGAAAATGCGCATTCATTTGCCCTTTCAACATCCGCTCACGCAGCTCTTTCGTCATTTCCTGACGGATTTCCCACGTCGACACCCCTTCCTCGCGCTGATTGGCAATTTTCATCAACTGCTCCACATCGGCGAACGAATATTTGCGGATGCCTTTCGAACGGTCAGGGAACACCAGCTTCCGTTCCTCGTAATAACGAATTTGCCGCTGCGACAGCCCGGTCAGTTCGCTGACGACACCGATCGAAATGACTTTTTTGTATTTGTAATGATCCTCTTGAGGATGATCTGTCATACTCCTCACCTCAATTCGTTATATTTTATAACGTAATTATACAAAAAATGATGTTAGCCCGCTAACTTTTGTAAATAAAATTAACATATTTTTTAAATTTCCTGTAAATGTGCTTAACACATTTGCTGTATGCTGAAGAAAAAGATGATATGGTAAAGGTAAAAACAGGGAGGGAATCGAATGGGGACATGGATGAGAAGCGCCGTGCGGAAGAAAAAGCAGTTTTACATCGAACGACTGATGCAGTTCGGCTTAGCCGCCGACCGCGAGCGTCTCGAAGAGTGGACAATGGCCGAACTGCGCCGCGAATATGAACGATTCCACCCCGCCCAGACGATCGAAGGAGGACGCCGCCATGGACAAACAAGCGCTCGAACTGGCCAAACGCATCATTGAACTCGATCTTGAGCGCGACGCGATGTTTGAGCAACTGATCGCGCTTATCGGCAACCGAGCAGATGAACTGCTTCGATTTTTGCAAAATCGATTATAAAACGATCATGCGAAAGTGCCCTGAATTTCTTCACGGGCACCTTTTTTCACCCTCATTCTTCAACAGAAATCCTTCCGAAATCAGCGCCAAGGCTGGAAAAACTTAAGAAACGCCGCGAACCCCCCTCTTTGTCAACCTAAAGAAAGGACTGTGTTCCACCAGTTTTTTCGTTCAATCAAACGATTCCTTTGAAAGTTTGCAGCGTCTCTTTGGGTTACCCTATTCATTCTGCTGCTTTTTGAGAGAACGATTCGACTGCAACCGTTGTTCCTTGAAGGCGACGAGCGGCCATCACCGCGGCCATGAAAACGAAGGCCAGCATCCAAAACCCATACGCCGAAGAACCGGTCCACTGCTTCATCACCCCGAGCACGTTTGGCAGCAAAAACCCTCCCAGTCCGCCAGCGGCGCCAATGATGCCCGTCAACAAACCGACTTCTTTCGGAAACCAGGTTGGAACGACTTGGAACAACGCACCGTTCGCCGCGCCAAAACAAAGGAAAAGAGCAACCATCAATCCGAACAGGACGAAAAGAGACGGCAATGTACCGATGCAAGCCAGCAACAAAGTCCCAGCGGCAAACAACAAGGAAAGAAGCCGCATTCCCCCGATCCGGTCAGCGAGATAGCCGCCAATCGGCCGGATGAAACTGCCCGCAAACACGACGGCGGTGACGAAATCGCCGGCCGTGACTTTGCTGATGCCGTATTCATCAAAGAAGAAAATGCCCAAGTAACCCGTCAGCCCCACAAATCCGCCGAATGACAAGCTGTAGAAGAAACAAAACAGCCATGCTTCTTTTCGCTGGAGGACGGCTCGGTATTCACGCAACGAAACGGGTTTCACCGCTGTTGGACATTCACGCGCCAGCCAAGCGAACAAAAGGAAGACGACAACAAGCGGTACGAGCGCCAACCCGAACACCGCGTTCCACCCATACGCCTCCGCCAGCCGCGGGCCAAACAGCGTTGCCAGCACCGTCCCGCTGTTGCCGGCCCCGGCGATCCCCATGGCCAGCCCTTGATATTCTTTCGGATACCAGCGGCTCGCAAGCGGCAACGCAACGGCAAAGCTGGCTCCGCCCACCCCTAATAAAAATCCGAGCGCATACACATCCGTCATCTGATCTGCAAACCGCCAGCCCCACACAAGCGGCATAGCCGTCACCGCCATGCCAAGCAGACCGGCCCGCTTCCCGCCCCAGCGGTCTGCCAAAAGCCCCATCGGAATGCGAAGCAGCGCCCCGCCCAACACGGGAATGGCGACCATCATCCCTTTTTCCGCCGGCGTGAGCGCAAACTGTTCAGCGACAAACACCCCGAGCGCGCCAAGCAAGTTCCAAATCATAAAGCTGATATCAAAATACAAAAACGACGATAAAAGCGTCGGCGCATGCCCGACGCGCCAAAACGATTTTCTCGCCATCTTCCCCCAACTCCCCCTTGGCACAGAATGTTCGTTATGTTAAAATGGAAATGAAAGCGATTTCTCAACCTACTTCCCGCCGTATTGCCGGGAAGTTTTTTTCTTATGGCGCGTCTCGGTCCGCGCGCCCCGCTGGGGATGATTCCCCGCCGCGGACGGAAAAGAGAGCGCTTTTTCCGGCGAAATGAACCACCCAAGTCAATTTCTCCCTAAATCGACCACTGGCCGCACCCGAGCTGCGCACCGCTTAAACGCCGGCATCCGGCAATGGGGATCGAGCTCATCGGATGTGACGTTGTTGATTTGCCCAAGGCCGCTCCAGTGGAACGGGACAAAAATCGTATCCTCACGAATTTGGTCATTGTATCGGCTGCGGACGACCGCCGCACCGCGGCGCGTTTCAATGCGCACAAGCATCCCTGGGCCGATCCCGTATCGTTTGGCCGTCCTCGGGTGGATTTCCACGACCGCCTCCGGCTGCCGCGCCGAAAGCGCCGGGCTCCGCCGCGTTTGCGTTCCGCTCAAATAATGAACAAGCACCCGTCCGGTCGTTAAATAAAGCGGATACCATTCATCCGTCTCCTCTTTCTCCGGCCGAAACGGCAAAACCGCAAACCGAGCCTTGCCGTCCGGATGAGCAAACCGTTCCGTAAACAACCGAGGAGTCCCAGGATGATGCGCATCGGGGCAAGGCCAGTAGACACGTTCGCGCCGAAGCCGCTCATACGTCACACCGTAATAATCTGCTTTGCCGCCGCGGCTCGCCAACCGCAGTTCATTGAAAATCTCTTCGGCTGACGTGAACGGGAAGAAGCGGCCTTTGCCAAGCTTGTGCGCAATCGCGCATAAAATTTCCCAATCATGTTTCACCTCCCCAGGACGCTTCCGAGCCGCCGGCCGAAAGCACACCCGCCCTTCGACGTTCGTCACCGTGCCTTCGTCTTCCAAATACGACGAAACAGGCAGCACGAGATCGGCCAGCTCAGCTGTTTCGGACAAAAACATATCCGCAACGACAAGAAACTTCAGTTTTTGCATCGCTTTGGCCACAAACGCCGCATTCGGGCTCGAGACGACGGGGTTCGACCCCATGACCAACAGCCCGGTGATCTCGCCCGCATCGATCTTTTGCATCATTTCATACGCTGACACCCCCTTTCGCGGCAGCTCATCCGGCGCAACGCCCCATACGCTTGCGATATACCGCCGGTGTTGCGGATGCTCAATGCTTCGGTAGCCCGGCAGCTGATCGGCTTTTTGTCCATGCTCGCGCCCGCCCTGCCCGTTCCCTTGTCCGGTGATCGAGCCAAACCCAGAGCCAGGACGGCCGATGTTTCCGGTTGCCAGCACGACGTTGATCCACTGTCTGACCGCCGCATAGCCGTCCGTCTGCTGCTCCAAGCCGCGCGCCGTGAGCACGATCGCATCGGCCGCCTCCCCGTACTTTCGCGCCGCCAAGCGAATCTTCTCTTCCGGCACGTCAGTCAGCCGGACGATCTCATCCATCTCCACTGCTTCTATGTGCTGTTTCCATTCGACAAACCCAACCGTCCGCTCGCGCACAAACGCTTCATCGATATATCCTTCGTCAAGCAGCACTTTCCCGATGCCGACGGCCAGCGCCGCATCCGTTCCGGGCTTGAGCGGCAGGTGCAGATCCGCCAACGCCGCCGTTTTCGTTTCCCGCGGATCCACCACGATGATAAAAGCGCCGTTCTTCTTCGCTTCATAAAAATACGGCATCAACGTCGGCTGGCATTCGGCGACATTGGTTCCAGCCAAAATGATCGTCTGGGCGAGTGGAATGTCGGAGAGCGGATTCGTCAACCCGCGGTCAAGACCAAACGCGTCGTTCATCGCGGCCGCGGCCGCCGACATGCAAAAACGGCCGTTGTAGTCGATGTGCCGCGTCTTGAGCGCCACGCGGGCAAATTTCCCGAGCAAATACGCCTCCTCGTTCGTCAAGGATCCGCCGCCGTAAACAGCAAACGCATCGACTCCATCTTCCTTCTGAATGGAGATGATTCGTTCCGCGATCAGCGAAAGCGCCTCCTCCCAACGGACCCGCACAAACCGGCCGTCCACTTTCGCAAGCGGAACCAACAGCCGCTCGGGATGCAAAGCGTGCTGGTGGGCGTTCATCCCCTTTAAACAAAGGCGGCCGTTGGACGTCGGGTTGTCGGTCGGGACCGCCTTGTAGCGGCGCCGCTCTACAATCCGCTCCTCCACCAGCTGAAGCGTGCACTGGACGCTGCAAAACGGACATTGCGTCGCGGCAGCCGTTTCTGACGCCCGTTCTTTTTCCTTGGCGCGAAAGTAGCGCAGCAATTCGTTCGTCATCGCCATTCCCCCGCTTCCTACAGCTCGACATATACCAAGCCGTCTTTCACCGCCGCGCGGTACGTTTTGACACACCCTTCATCCGGCGCCTGTGCCTGACCGTCTCTTAAGCAAATTTTCCAATCATGGAGCGGACAAAACACATACTCGCCGCTGACAATGCCTTGCGACAGATCACCTCCTCGATGCGGACAGCGGTTTTCAACGGCAAATACTTGATCGTCACCCGTCCGGAACAACGCCAGCTCACGATTCCCGACCCGCACGCATTTTCCGAGCCGCTTCGGCAGCTGTTCCAATGTTCCCACTTCCACCTTCATCCTCTCTTCGTCCTCCCCCTGCATCGATGTCTGATCCTGTTTGGCCATTCCTTTACAAACTTTCATGAACAACAACGTAAAATCGTCGTTTCGCAAACGAAAACCTCGTTTCCGGCTGGACGATGGCCATCATTTCCCTCTCTTCGTTCCAGCATTGATCCTAACCGATGATCAATCCAGGCGGCGGAACATCAACTTTTTCCGCCCGCCGTCATCCCCCTTCATTCCACCGGCACCGGCTCTTTGTCGCCGATATCGCGGAACAATGTTTGTTGCAGTTCATCGTTTTCGACGATTTCCCGCCACGGATCTGTTGTCGCGGAAAGAGCTTTGTGAAGCCGCTCAAGCAGCGCGCGGCGCGTTTCCACATCGAACAACACTTCGCGGATATGCTCAAGCCCGACGCGCTCGACCCATTTGGACGTCCGTTCCAAATAATGCGCGGACTCGCGGTAATATTGCAAAAAAGCACCAGTCATCTCGATCACTTCGTCTTCCGTCTTGACCGTGCAAAGCAAGTCAGCTGCACGCAAATGGGTGCCGCCGTTGCCGCCGACATAAATCTCCCATCCGCCCTCGACGCCGACGACGCCGACATCTTTAATGCCCGATTCCGCACAGTTGCGCGGGCAGGCGGAGACGGCCATTTTCACTTTATGCGGCGTTTTCAGCCGCTCAAATGTTTGTTCCATCCGAATGCCAAGCCCGGTCGAATCTTGCGTCCCAAAGCGGCAAAACTGCTTGCCGACGCACGTTTTCACCGTCCGAAGCGCCTTGGCGTAGGCGTAGCCTGACGGCATGCCGAGATCGGCCCAAATGCGCGGCAAATCTTCTTTTTTCACCCCAAGCAAGTCAATGCGCTGCCCGCCGGTGATCTTAATCATCGGCACGTTGTATTTTTCCGCGACATCAGCGATGTTCCGCAGCTGTTCGGCTGTCGTCACCCCGCCATATATGCGCGGCACAACGGAGTACGTGCCGTCGGCCTGGATGTTGGCGTGCAGCCGCTCATTGACAAACAAGGATTCCGCTTCTTCATCGTACTCGCCCGGATACAACATGCCCAGGTAATAATTGAGCGCCGGACGGCATTTCGAACACCCTTCCTCGTTTTTCCATCCCAATACACTCATCACTTCTTTGACCGTCATCAGCCGCTTTTCTTTGATCGCTGCAACCACTTCCTCGCGGCTTAGGTCCGTGCAGCCGCAGATCGTTTCTTTCACCGCATACCGGTTCGCTTCTTCACCAAGCATATGCTCAAGCAGCTCGGCGACAAGCCCTTTGCATCCGCCGCACGAGCGAGACGCGTTCGTATAGTCGCGCACCTCGGCGACCGTCTTAAGCCCGTGTTCGGCAATCGCCTGACAAATCGCGCCTTTTGTCACCCCGTTGCAACCGCAAACCACATCGGTGTCGGCCATCGCCGCCGCAAGGCTTCCCTTCCCGCCTAAAGCGGCTGGGGCAAACAGCGACAGCGAGAGCGCCTCAACCGAATCGCCGCGCTGGATCATATCGAACAGCTTTCGACCCTCGCTCGTATCGCCAAACAGCACCGCCCCAACGATTTTCCCTTCGCGAACGACGACTTTCTTGTACACCGAGCGCGCTTCGTCATACAGTTTGATCGACTCCGTCCCTTCGCCATCCATAAATTCACCAGCCGAGAACACGTCGACACCGGACACTTTCAGCTGAGTCGCAACGACAGATCCTTCATACGGCTTTCCTTTTCGGCCGCAAATCGCCTCTGCCAGCACTTTCCCCTGCTCATAAAGCGGAGCGACGAGCCCATACACAACACCGCGATGTTCCGCGCATTCACCGACCGCGTAAATGTGCGGCACGCTCGTTTCCAAGTAGTCATTGACAACGATTCCTCGATTCACTTCAATGCCGCTTCTCCGCGCTAAATCAACATTCGGACGAATACCGACCGCCATCACCACCAAGTCGGCGGCAATGGACGTACCGTCCTTAAACCGCACTCCCTCCACACGGCCGTTGCCGAACAATTCGGCCGTCTCCTTGCGAAGCAAAACGTTCATCCCTTGTTTCTCCAGCTCCCGCTGCAGCAGCTTGGAAGCGGTCGGATCAAGCTGGCGTTCCATCAAATAGTCGAAAATATGGATGACATCGACATCCATTCCTAAGTGAAGCAGGCCGCGCGCCGCCTCCAATCCAAGCAGGCCGCCGCCGATGACCGCCGCTTTTTTGTATGTCTTCGCATATTCGATCATCCGCTCGCAATCTTGGATATCGCGAAACGCCGTCACCCCGGGCAAATCCGCCCCCGGCACCGGCAAGATAAACGGATTCGACCCTGTCGCGAAAATCAATTCATCGTATTCGACTACCCGCCCACGGTCGGTCCGAACAAGCCGCCGCTTGATGTCGACTTCCGTCACCGTTTCGCCGGCAAACAGCCGAATGCCGTTTCGTTCGTACCATTCCCAACTGTTCAACGTAATGTCATCAAGGCGCGTATCTCCTTGCAGCACCTTCGACAACAAAATGCGGTTATAATTCGGATGCGGTTCGCTGCCAAAAATCGTGATCTCAAACGCCTCGCGGTCAAGTTTTAAAATCTCCTCGATGCAGCGAACCCCCGCCATGCCGTTGCCGATTAACACGAGTTTTCGTTTCATATCGTCATCCCTCCATACTTCTTGTCATCGATGCAGCCAAAGCCGGATCGTCATCACCAGCATCTCCCATAATCCGACTGTTTTTGTTCGCATCACCCTCACAATTTCCCCTTTGCCTTGGTTGTGCCCATCATATCACGTCAAAAACGAAGTGTGCATTTTTTATGTTAGATTATATAACATGATTTTAACAAAAAATATGAACGATCGCATAAAAATCAGAGGGAATATACGGTTTCACTACAATTGCGTAACTTTTTATAACATAAAAGATGCACAAAAAGCGGCCTCCCGGCTGATGGCGCGGAGGCCGCTTCTTATTGGAGGTTGCTCATTAGGGGATCATCAGTGAATCGGACGGGATTCCAGTAGTTCATCGATGATGCGCGCGTAGTGGTCAATGCGCCGCTCCAGCTCCTCCATCTGCCGCTCAAGGCGGGTGACGTATTGACGGAAGGTCATCGGAGCGCCGAATCGCTGTTCGAGCCGCTCTTCGATTTTCTGCCGCTCGCCGTGGACAGAGACGAAGATGCGCATCTCGCGGCCGAACACTTCGCGGACAGTTTCACTGATGAGTTCGCCGTATCTTGTTTGCAGCCATTCACATTGAATGTCGTTGAGGCATTCGATGATGAGCCAATCGTCATCCACCGTCGCCGACGTCGAGGCAAACCACGTGTCAAACGACGGCCCGGACAGCTTTTGCGCAAGCTTCGTTTTCACTTGTTCCCAAAGATGGTGCTCCTTCACACACTCACCCCCTTTCGTCTACTCGCCTGGCTGCCATACATGTTCGCGCAATTTCGCCCGAATGTCATCCGGAATCGGTTCAGGCCGCCCGGTATCAAAATTGAAATTGACATACACCGCCCGGCCTTTCGCGCACACCACCCCGTTTTGGTGGATTTCTTCATAAATCGTGAGGCTTGTGTTGCCGATGCGCTCAATGCCGGTATACACAGTCACATCTTGCCCATAATACAGTTGGTTGACGTAGTCAACCTCCATGCGGATGATCACCATCCGCCAACGTTTGAATGACAAGTCAGGTGTAAACAGCTTGAAAATTTCATGCCGCCCCGCTTCAAACCAAACGGGCACGGTCGTATTGTTAATATGGCCGACGCCGTCCGTCTCTGACACGCGCGGCGTAATGACAGTCGTAAACACGAACGCCCCTCCTCCACAAGAACTGGAATCGTCTTTTGTCGAATTTCGGCGGCTGATGTATATGTGTTCGCTCCACGATGTGGAAATTCCTGCTTCACCATCAAGAAAACATGAAAAACGTCGCCCCTTGAGCGGAAGGGGGATCCAACTTGAGAAGTGAGACCCTATTTCCAACAGCCAAAGAAAAAACAGGAGCCTGAACCAGCCCCTGTTTGTTTCTCCTCACCCTTTATCCGGTTCGACGATCGTCCCTGTAAACGCCGCTTGATAAATCGCGCGGATGTCGGCTTCCGAAAGCGGCATCGGGCTGCGGGCGAGCAGCCGTTTTTGCTGGACGGCGTCTTTCGTCAGACTTTCTAATGCGCTTTCCGGAATGCCAAAACCGCCGAGCGTCTTCGGGATGCCGACATCGGCGACGAGGCGCTCAAGCTCCTCGACGCAGCGGCGCGACGCCTCCTCCTCTGATAAAAAGCTTGAGTTGCCGCCAAGGGCGTTTAACATGTCCGCCATTCGTTTCGTGCAGCTTTGGCGAATGTAGCCCATCACATACGGCAAGAGCACGGCGTTCGATTCACCATGGGCGATATGAAACTGCCCGCCGAGCGGATACGCGAGCGCATGCACGCCCGCCACGCCGGCGTTGAAAAACGCCAACCCAGCCAGGTAGCTGCCGTTCGCCATATCGATGCGCGCCTGTTGGTCCGCTCCATGTTCCACCGCCTTGCGCAATGAGCGGGCAATGAGGCGCATCGCCTGAAGCGCCAAGCCGTCCGACGTCGGGCTCGCATTGACCGACACGTACGCCTCGACCGCATGGGTGAGCGCATCGATCCCAGTCGCCGCCGTCACCCGCGGCGGGACGGAAACCGTAAGCTGCGGGTCGACGATCGCCACATCCGCCAACAAATAGTCATGCGTCACGACATCTTTCGTCGTGTCTAGCGACAAGACGGAGATGTTCGTCACCTCCGACCCGGTGCCTGATGTCGTCGGAATCAATATTTTCGGCAATCCTTTTTTCTCAAGCGTTCTTGTCCCCGTCAAGTTTAAATACTCGGCGACCGATCCTTCGTGGACAGCCAGCACCGCCGCCAGTTTCGCCAAATCCATCGCGCTGCCGCCGCCAACCCCGATGACGAGATCAAACTCTCCGCCGCGGGCAAACGCCACCGCCTTTTCCCCCGTTTCAAGCGGCGGCTCCGGCACAACATCCGTATACACATGCACGCTGCATCCTGCTTGCCGGAGCGGGGACGCCACTTGCTCGACGAGGCCAATTTTTTCAAGCGCTGGATCGGTGATCACCAACACGTGTGTGCCTCCAAGCCTTTTTACTTCCGGAACCAACTGCGTAAGCGCCCCCCAGCCGACATAGCTGAGCGGCGGAAAGACGATGCGGGATGCGGTCATGGTTTTCTCTCCCCCTTATTCAACATTTTTTCGGAAGAATGAACGCGTTTTCTTTCCATCCGCATAACCAAACTCCTATGCTCGCCAAGCTTCCTCGAGCTCCCTCTTCAGCTCTTCGACAAGCTCCGCCGCCGGAAGCTCCCGCGCCAGCCGATATCCCGTCCCGGCCCAAAGCGACATTCCCTCCGGGTCGCCCGCCTTGGCGGATGCGGCGCGCAGCGGCTTCGTCATATGGTGCACATGCGGATACGCCGCCGGCGCCAAGGTGCGATACTCCGCCATAAACCGGTTCACAAGCCCGCGCGCCGGCCGGCCGGTAAACGCCCTCGTCACGGCCGTCTCCACAAACCGCGGATCGGCAAGCGCCTGTTTATGAAGCGGGTGCGCCCCGCTTTCCGGGCAGCGCAAAAACGCCGTCCCGAGCTGCACCGCGCTCGCCCCGGCTTTAAGAGCCGCCGCAATGCCGCGCCCATCCATGATCCCGCCCGCCGCCGCGAGCGGAACCCGGACCGCCGCCCGCACTCGGGCCAGCAGCGGAAACAACTCAAGCGCCTCATCCTGTTCCGGATCGTTGCCAAACGACGCCCGATGCCCTCCCGCTTCCTCCCCTTGCACACAAAGCGCATTCGCCCCGGCTTCAGCAGCCATGCAGGCTTCTTCCCTTGATGTCACCGTCACCATGACAAACGACCCGGCCTTTTGCAAGGCGGCGATCACTTCCTTGTCCGGGCAGCCGAACGTAAAGCTGACGACCGGCACCCGCTCCTGAAGAAGCACATCAAACTTCGCCTCCCAGTCGTCGTCATCCCATTTCGGCTCGCCGACTGACGCCCCAAGCCGCTCCGCCTCGGATTCGAGCACGGCGCGGTAGCGTTCGAGCGCCTTTTCATCCACTGTTTTATCCCCCGGCACAAACACATTCACCCCAAACGGCCGGTCCGTCAACGTCCGCAGCTCGTGAATTTCCTTCCTCATGGCCTCCGCTGTCTTGTACCCGCCAGCCAAAAAACCAAGCCCTCCGGCGTTCGACACCGCCGCCGCCAGTTTAGGCGTCGACACTCCGCCAGCCATCGGGGCTTGGATGATCGGGATGGGAAGTGTAGAGAACATGGCAATACCCTCTTTCTGCATTAGTGGTTGTCCTATCCTCGTTTACGGTTTCTTAACTCTTTCGCGTTTTACTCAAGAAATTCCTTCATCGTTGCGTATAGGAGCATTTTGATTCTCCTACAAAGGAATAAAAAACTGATACGGCGAAGAAATCATTACGACCAAGTATGCTAAAATAAATATATGGGGAGGATAACGAATGAGGGAAGAGATGTCTATTGCCCATAATAATTATGACATCATTTTCCGCAGTATGACGGAACAGTTTAAAGAAAAAGCTCTCGATTTTTATGGTATACATGTTGCCCCAATCGTTCGCGTTGAACCAACAGACCTGCCGATCATCGCTGTCAATGACCGAAGAATGGATTTCTTGTTTCTACTAGCCGATGATACGTACCTACATTTAGAGTTTCAAACAACGTTTCGGGAACATGACCTCGATCGATTTTTACAATATGATGTAAGTGCATATGAAAAATATAAAAAACCCATTCATACTGTGGTGATTTATAGTGCGAACGTCGACAATGCTCCTCGATCCAAAAACTACGGTTCTATCAAATACGAGACACAGGCTGTCTTTATGAAAGACTATGACGGGGATCAAATAATGAAGCAACTAAAAACCAAAATCGAAAACAACGAGGAACTAACAGAACGAGATGAGTTGAATCTTATCTTTTTACCCTTGATGAAAAGTACTGTAGACTGTTCAGAACGAGCAATTGAGGCAGTAGAATTAGCCCAAAAGATTACAGATCCAGAAAAACAATTCCGCTTATTGTCAACGATTATTGCTGTGTCGGACAAATTTATCGATGAGAAATACGTTGAAAGACTAATGGAGGCGATCAAAATGGTGAGAGTACTTCGGGAATTGGAAAAAAGAGCAGAGCTGAAAGGGAGAATTTTTGAAAGCCAACAAGCCATCAAAAAATATATGAAAGCCCGGTATGGAGCAGCGGCAAAAGAAATACAGGACAAAGTAGATACGATCACCGATTTGTATATATTGACCCATCTGTTAGATGACATTTTCGGAGCTGAAACACGTGAAGAAATCGAACGACTAATCGACGAAGCGATCACAAAACAATCACAGATGAACCAAAGCACAAAACAGTTGGAAAAATAAAATGCTTCTCCCCCAATCCGCCAGCCGATTGGGGGAGAGGAGTCACGGCCGAAACGCTTTTAACCGTTTCGCCAGTTCTTTCGTACGCGGATATACATCGCGATAAATCGCAAACAGCTCTTTGTACCGGGCGACCGCATCCGGCCGCGGTTCGACGATGGAATCGACTTGTTTGAACGCGTCGGCGCATTCCTTGAGCGAATCAAACCAGCCGACGCCGCAGGCTGCGATCATCGCGGCGCCGAGCCCCGGCCCTTGTTCGCTTTTCAACTTCTCCACCGGTAGGCCGAAAATATCGGCTTGGATTTGCAGCCACTCGGCGCTTTTCGCCCCGCCGCCGATCGAGACGACCGAGTCGATCGTTTTGCCGCTCGCTTTGATGATCTCCACCGACTCGTTGAGCGAGAACGTAATCCCTTCCATGACCGCGCGGGCGAAATCCCATTTCGTCTGCCGCGAGTCGATGCCGATAAACGACCCGCGAATATCGGCGTCCGCATAAGGCGTCCGCTCGCCGACCAAATACGGCGTAAACAACAACCCGTTCGCACCGATCGGCGACTCGGCAGCGCGCTGGACGATCTCGGCAAACGGCACGTCTTCCGCAAACGTCCGCTTCCACCAGTCAAAGCTGTAGCCCGCCGCCAGCGTCACTCCCATGATATAGTAGGCATCCGGCTCGGCGTGGTTGAAGTAATGCACTTTTCCAGCGAAATCTTTTTCCCCGCTTTGTTCATAGGCCAGCACGACGCCTGACGTGCCGATGCTCGACATCATGCGGCCTTCTGCCAAAATGCCCGCGCCAACCGCGCCGCAGGCGTTGTCCGCCCCGCCGGCAAACACTTTCACCGATACCGGCAGCCCCGTCTGCTCGGCCACCTCCGGGCGCAGCGTCCCGACGAACGCCGTCGCTTCAACAAGCGGCGGACAAAGCGAAAGATCGACGCCGACCGCACGGGCAATCGCCTCGCTCCACGTTTTCGTTTCAATATCCAACAGCAGCGTCCCCGCCGCATCCGATACATCCATCGCCATGTGCCCGGTCAAGCGGAAGCGGACATAATCTTTCGGCAACAAAAACACCCGCGCCTGCTCGTAAAGGTGGGGTTCATGGTTTTTCACCCACAGCAGTTTCGGCAGCGTAAACCCTTCGAGCGCCTCATTTTTGGCAATGGAAAGCAGCTGGTCGCGGCCGACCTTTTCTTCAATTTCCCGACACTCTTCCGTCGTTCGCGTATCATTCCACAAAATCGCGTTGCGCACGACATTCCCGTCGTCATCAAGCAGCACAAGCCCGTGCATTTGTCCAGAAAAACTCAAGCCGACGATCGACTCCGGGGAAACGCCCGCCGTCTCCCACACGCGGCGGAGCGCGACGATCGTTTTTTCCACCCAATCGTCCGGGCGCTGCTCGCTATAACCGGAATGCGGCTGGTAAAGGGGATAGGACTCGGTCCATTCCCCTCTCACCACGCCGTGTCGGTCGACAAGCAGCACTTTGACGGCACTCGTTCCTAAATCGACGCCAATGACGTATTCCATCCTCATCCCTCTTTCACGAACGGGATGCGCTCGGCACGCTGACTTCCAACAAATATTGGTTGAGCAGCGTTTTCAAGCGCTCAAGACGACCGGACGCATTGCGAATGTCGCCGAGCTGCAAGGCATACTCCTCAAGCTTTTTGAAGTCCGCCGTCCCTTCGACGATCTCGCGGCCGATGCCTTCCGTATAGCTTTTGTACCGTTCTTCGATGAACTGTTCAAACACGCGGTCTTCCAGCAAGCGATGAGCGACTTTCAAACCAATCGCAAAGCTGTCCATCCCGGCGATATGAGCGTAGAACAAATCTTCCGGTTCGAACGAGCCTCTCCGCACTTTCGCGTCAAAGTTCAAGCCGCCGCGCCCAAGGCCGCCGTTTTGCAAAATTTCGTACATCGCCAAGGTCGTCGCATACAAGTCGGTCGGGAATTCGTCCGTATCCCAGCCAAGCAGCGTATCGCCTTGGTTGGCATCGACCGAGCCCAACATGCCGTGAATGCGGGCGACGCGCAGCTCATGCTCAAACGTATGGCCAGCCAACGTCGCATGGTTCGCTTCAATGTTGAATTTGAAATGATCTTTCAGCCCATATGTCTGCAAGAACGCCAACGCCGTCGCCACATCAAAATCGTATTGATGCTTCGTCGGCTCTTTCGGCTTCGGCTCGATCAAAAACTGGCCGTCAAAGCCGATTTCTTTCGCATAGTCGACCGCCATGTGCAAGAAGCGGGCTAAGTTGTCAAGCTCCAGCTTCATGTCCGTATTCAAGAGCGTCTCATAACCTTCCCGGCCGCCCCAAAACACGTAGTTTTCCGCTCCGAGCCGTTTGGCGATCTCGAGCCCTTTTTTCACTTTCGCCGCCGCATAGGCGAATACATCGGCATTGCATGACGTTGCCGCCCCGTGAACGAAGCGCGGATGGCTGAACAAGTTCGCCGTATTCCACAGCAGCTTCGTTTTGCTTGTTTTCATGTATTCTTCAATCATATCGACAATTTCATCCAAATTTTTGTACGTCTCGCTGAGCGTCTCGCCTTCTGGAGCGATGTCGACATCATGGAAGCAGAAAAACGGAACGTTCAGCTTTTCAAACAGCTCAAACGCCGCCTCGACGCGCGCCTTCGCCAAATCCATCCCGCTGTATTTGTCCCACGGACGAATCATATTGCCGACGCCAAACGGATCCGATCCATCCCCCGTGAACGTATGCCAATACGCGACCGAAAAGCGCAAATGCTCCTCCATTGTTTTGTCGCCGACTTTTTCTTCTGGATTATAAAACTTAAACGCCAACGGATTGCGCGACTCTGGTCCTTCATATGGAATGGTGCCGATATTCGGGAAATACGCCATGTCCAAGTCCTCCTTAAATAAGCGAGAATGATTTGTTTCAGTTTTATTATAACGCTTTCATGATTGTTTGTCTATCATATAAACAAAGTGTTTTCACCTGTAAAACCACAACTATGTTAGTTGAAGTTTTACAGGGGGGATGGGCATACGATCCCCCACACTCTAGATATTACCGTTTTTTATTACATAATGCTTTACATTCCGACGCTTGTTATGATGACTTTCTGTTTCCACAACTACTTTCAGATTTTAAAATTCAACTTAGTCAGCACTAAATCGATACCTTGTCATCGACACCTGCTCCTTGTCAGCCGGCAATACGATCGACGGAAACTGCGGATGGTGAACCGCATCCGGCAGCCCTTGCGTTTCTAAGCAAATGCCGAGATATTTCCGCGACGGCACGCCGCCCAAATCCAACCCTTCCGGCAACTGGTTCGATGTATACACCACCACGCCGACTTCGTCCGTCTCCACCGTCAACACTCGCCCGCTCTTCGGGTCGGAAAGCACAATCTCTTTGTCATGATGCCGATCGAGCCAAAACGGATGGTCATAACCCCCGCCAACGAGTGCAATTTGCGGATGCCCGGATTCGACCGCCTCCCGTATCGTCTTTCCTTGCCGCAAATCAAACGGCGTGCCGGCGACATCCAAGACGCGGCCTGTCGGAATCAACTCCTCATTCAGCTCCAACACACGGGAGCTTTGGATGGTCAGCGTGTGATCCAAAATATCACGCTTGCCGTTGCCGCTCAAGTTAAAATACGTATGGTTCGTCAAATTGACGAGCGTCGTTTTGTCCGAACGAGCCCGGTACGTGACGGTCCATTCGTTGTTATTATTGAGCCAATACGCTACTTGAACATGAACCGTTCCCGGATATCCCTCCTCCCCGTCCGGGCTTGTGTACGAAAAGACGATCCCAACCGCATCATCGCGCTGAACCGGTTCCGCCTGCCAAAGCACACGATGGAATCCGTTCGGGCCGCCGTGCAAGTGGTTGTTGTTCTCATTTTTCGCCAACCGGTACGTGACGCCATCAAGCTCAAAACTCGCCCCTTGAATGCGCCCCGCCACCCGGCCGATCACCGCGCCAAAGTAAGGGGCGTTGGTCAAATACGGTTCAAACCGGCCAAACCCGAGCACGACATTTTCGATCTTGCCGTTCCGGTCGGGAACGCGGAGGTCCGTCACGATGCAGCCGTAATTTGTCGCGGATAGTTCCATACCACGGTCGTTTGTCAAGGTGAATAAGAACACGTCGTTTCCATTCCATTCGGACCACTTTTCGTATGTAATGTTCATCTCGATTCTCCTCCCTTTATAACCGCACGATCGCTCCCGTTTTCATCGATGTGCGGCAAGCATCAAGCGTCCGTGCTTGTTGGATCATGCGCTCCGGGGAATACAACAGCGGCGTTCCTTCGAGAATGGAGCGCGAAAAGTGCTCGATTTGCAGCGCGTATTGATCGCCTGACACCGTTTCCTCGCGCTCGCTGCCATCAGCCGTTACGATCGTAATCCGTCCCTCTCCATCATCCACATCCGGTCGATACGCCCGAGAAACAACAATGTTTCCTTTCGTGCCGATGATTTCGTACTCATTTTTGAAGAACATATCGAAGCTGCACGTGAACTGCGCAAGAACACCGTTTTCCATCCTCATCCAACCGTTCGTCGTCAAATCGACCGAATGGTGTGAATCAAAATGGGACTGAACAAATAGTTCAATAGGTTCGGCGCCAAGAATGTGTCTCGTCGAATGCACACAATAGCAACCGACATCGAACAGACTTCCCCCGCCAAGCTCATCGTTCATGCGGATATTCGTTTCCCGGTCTTGCAAGTAAAAGGAGAAATGGGAGCGCATGTACTTGATGTCACCGATCGCCCCATCGGCTAAAAGCTGCTTCACCCGTTCATGCTGCGGATGAAACTGGTACATGAACGCTTCCATGAATAAAACACCGTTTTCCTCGCACGCCTCAATCATGCGCCGGACATCTTCTGCGCATAAAGCGGCAGGTTTTTCACAAAGCACGTGCTTTTTCTTCTTCGCCGCTTTGATTGTCCATTCAGCGTGCAGGCTGTTTGGAAGTGGAATGTACACTGCGTCGACGTCCGGGTCATCAAGCAGCTGACCATAGCTGTCATACGCCTTCGGAATGCCGAGCTCCTTCGCCGCTTGCTTAGCTTTCCCACTTTCACTGGCGATGGCCACGACTTCCGCATGACTCGTTCGGCGAATCGCCGGAATCATCACCTCTTTGGCAATAGCAGCGGTGCTGATGATGCCAAAACGGACAGTGGGTTTCACTTTTCGTTCTCTCCTTCCTGTTTCCAAAGAGATAGGCTAGCATTAGAATGAGCTAGCCTCTTCCCGCTTTTTTACATCTTGAACTCAACTCGCCTTACTTTTGCTTGAGATATCCGCCCAAACGGCAACAATTAAAATTAATCCTTTCACAATGTATTGCCAAAAGGTCTCAATGTTCATCATGCTCATACCGTTATCGATACTAGCCATAATAAGGGCGCCGATAATCGCCCCAACAATATTTCCCCTTCCCCCCATTAAACTCGTGCCACCAATAACACAAGCAGCAATAGCATCCAATTCATACATCTCCCCAGCGCTGACTGTCGCTGCATTGAGTCGGCTTGTCAAAATGATACCCGCCACCGCCGAAAGCACTCCCATTAAGATGAAGACAGCTAATACAACACGCTTGATGTTGATCCCAGATAGAGCGGCCGCCTCAATATTTCCACCAATCGCATAAATATATCGTCCAAACGGGGTTTTAACGGCAATAAACACAAAGACAAGCGCCAATAAAACAACGATCAACATAGGAATAGGAACACCGTAATAACGATTTAACATATACACCAATACTAAAATGCATAGCGAGTAGACTGCTGTTTTGCCATAATCATTTATTTTAGAATTGAGCGTTAAGCCTAACTGTTTTCGTTTCTTTCTGTTTCGTGCTAAAGAAAGAAACAATAAAATGATGCTGACAGCAGCTAAAATGTAGCCGATTACGTAAGGGAGATAACTGTTTCCTATCGCTTCGAAACTATTGTCTAACGGCGCTACAGTCTCGCCATTGCTAATTCCAATCAAAATTCCTCGAAAAACTAACATCCCACCTAAAGTTACAATGAAAGCAGGAACACCTCGATAAGCAACCCACCATCCTTGCCAAAGTCCAATTAATACGCCAGCAACAATAGCCACAACAATAACAGAGACTGTTCCCCAGCCATACCATACTTGCAAAATCGCAGCGATTCCCCCGGTCAATCCGACAACAGATCCAACTGATAAGTCAATATGGCCTGCTATAATGACTAGTGTCATGCCGATCGCCAAAATCGAAATGACAGACATCTGCATAAATAAGTTCGATAAATTTCGTGACGATACGAACTCTCCGTCAGTTAAAACACTGAAAATAACAGCGATAAAGACTAAGGCTATAATTAGCGTATAAGAACGAAAATCAAATTTCCATCGTATCTTCCCTTTTGTTTGACTCTCTAAGGTCGCTATAGAAATCGGGCTTTTCATCCTCATTTTCCTCCCGTTGCACAAGTCATAATTTTCTCTTGGGTGGCCTCATGACGCTGAAACTCCCCGGTTATTCTTCCCTCGGACATGACTAAAATGCGATCCGACATTCCCATGACTTCTGGCAACTCAGATGAAATTAAAACAATTCCCACTCCCTGACTAGCTAACTCGTTAATAATTTTGTAAATTTCGTACTTTGCCCCGACATCGATTCCGCGAGTCGGTTCATCCAAAATCAATATTTTCGGGCTATTTAAAAGCCATTTGCTTAAAACGACTTTTTGCTGGTTTCCACCGCTTAGTTGGGATACTTTCGCTTCTAAAGTAGGAGCTTTTAATTTCATTCTTTTCGTTATTTCTTCTGCCTGCTTCACTTCTAACGCATGATCAATAACGTTCCATTTTGTGACTTTTTTCAAAGCGACAAGAGTGGAATTCTTAATAATATCCATCTCTAAAACGAGACCATACTTTTTTCGGTCTTCAGATACATACGCCATTCCGTACTGAATCGCCTCTGCAGGACGGCGAATATCAACTTGTTTCCCATCAATCCAAACTGTTCCTCTTTTCTTGCCATGATAGGCACCGAATAGGCTAGTAAACAATTCGGTTCTCCCTGAACCCATCAATCCTGAGATTCCGAGAATTTCCCCTGCTTTTAATGAAAATGAAACATCGTGAATTACTTCCCTTCCCGTTTGTTCATCAATGACAGAATAGTGGTCAACTTTGAGAATTTCGTAACTATTCACTCCGATAGTAGTATGTAAAGAAGCGCAACACAAATAGGGCATCCCCGTAATAGAAAATGCCCTAAGTGGTAGAAAGAACACGATCGAGCGTTTCGCCTGTCAACAGAAGACATAACGAGTCCCACACGTTTTTTTCGTGTTTCGTCAGTGTGGAAACGATGCTTCTTGTGATGCAAAACGACTGGGCGAATGTTTCTTCGCGGAACGTACCCGAAATGTTCTCTTTGACTTTGACCATACGAAGATCGCGTTCGGCTTGGTTGTTGTCAAAGGGAACGTGAGCTTCGCGTAAGAAACGTAGCGCTTCTTCCTTTCGTTTCTGAAGCCGTCGAACAAAAGCGAGTGCTTTTTTCGGAAGAGGCGTCATCGTTTCTAATCGGTGCTGTGCTTTCGCTAGGATGCGATCATACACTCGTTCCCACCGTTTCGCTTCTTTTTCGGAAAGTGCACCGTGATGAGCTTCGACGGCCTGTTTGGCGGCTAACAGAAACGTGGTCATGCGCGATGCCCATGTATGCCCTTGTTCGATGAAACCCTTCAATTCACGCAAATGATGGGCGTGACAAAGGGCATGGGTGGCTTGCGTGTATTTTGGATACGTACCGAACCCATCGTGCATCATCGTTCCTTGATATCGGGGAAGAATCCCGATATCATCGGTCGCTTTTTTTCCACGAGAAGCGTGAGGAGCCAAGTACGTATATCTCGATGTACACGCGACATGCACCCATGCGAGTTTCCCATTGATGCGCAAACTCGTTTCATCGACATGCAGGATGTTGGATTCAAGTAAGGCGTCTTCGATGATGTCCATATTTGATTCCAGCGCTTCGCGTCCTCGTTTCACCATATTGGCAAGGGTTCCTGTACTAATCGAGTGTTGATATAACGCTTCGATTGTATCACTTAAACGCTTGTACGGGATCAATTGGATATGATGTAAATAAACAACGAGCGCCGTGAGCCGTGGACCGTATTGCACATGATTCGTGACGTGGGATGGGAATTCGGCTTGTTGAACACATCGACAATGTGGACACGATTTCACTTCACGTTCATGTTGTGTCACCTCGATCGTCACAGGAGGAAGATCAAACACTTGACGGATATCGACTTTGAACGGTTTGACTTCACGCAAAGAAGCCCCACATCCTTGACACGTATGCACACGGTGGACGACACGATGATGTGGATGTTCCACTTGACGGAGCGTCGTTCCTTGATGTCCTTCTTGTCCGCCTGGCTTGTTGCCAGATGGTTGACGAGAAGAACGTGTGTTGGCAAAACGGTCAGAAGATGGGGGCAAATGGCTATTGGAGCTGTTTTTTTTCGTGCGTGCTTCCAGCTCTTGAACACGGCACTTCAGTTGTTCATTTTCTTTGCGTAGTTGTTTGTTTTCGTGACGCAAATGTTCATTTTCTTGAATGAGTTGATGAATGAGCTGTTTTTGTTGTTGAACTTTGCTGATTAAGCTCTCAACTGTAAATACAGCTTGTTGTACCGTCAACATGCGATTCACCTCCTTGTCTATCAGTATTCACATCATAGACAAGGAAAGAAGAAAATATTCAGCTCACTTTATGATGTGGCTGAATAGTTACAGAATTTCTTTCCCAACATTCCTTGGTTCATACGGATATAATTCATTTAATTCCCTTCCAACCATTTTTGCAATAATCTGCTCTTCTGTCAGCAGTTCGATACGATCGGTGCTGATTGTTTGGCCATCACGCAAAACGGTTACCGTATCTGCCAATTCCATAACTTCATTCAGTCTATGGGAGATATAAATGCAAGTTACTCCTTGAGAACGAAGATCGCACAAAATATTTTTTAAGGTGGCAACATCACTATCGGTTAATGCTGCTGTCGGTTCGTCTAAAATAATAATTTTAGCATTTTTTGAGAGTGCTTTAGCAATTTCAATTAACTGCTGTTTGCCCACCGTTAAATTGCGAACCTTTGTCTCTGGGTCAATATCCAACCCAATTTTCTGCAACCATTTCTGTGCCTCAGAATATAAACGATGCCAATCAATATATTTACCTCTCATTAGTTCATGACCAAGAAATAAGTTCTCCGCAACCGTCATTTCCTCGACTACAGCTAGTTCTTGATAAATAATCGCAATTCCTGCTTCTTGAGACTCTTTAATATTTCTAAATCGGACTTCTTTTCCCTCGATGTAGATCTTTCCATCATATGATCCATATGGATAAACCCCACTTAAGACTTTCATCAAGGTAGACTTCCCTGCACCATTTTCACCACAAAGGGCATGAATTTCTCCCTTACGGACAGAAAAAGTCACGTTATCCAACGCCCGAACCCCTGGAAACTCTTTTGTAATTCCCTTCATTTCCAAAACATATGATTGCATATATCCCACCTACTAACAAAGATAGTTAGATTAATAAACTAAGTTTAGAAGCTACGGGCAGCATCCATCTCGTTACGACAAGGATGGCTGCCCGTATATCAATCATAACGAATTACGGACGCGGCGGGCGTTTGTCTTCAGGAACATTTTTGTAAACTTCGTCATACGAATGGAATCCATCTTTAATAACAGTGTCAATCACATTATCTTTATCTACCATAATCGGATCCAGTTTAATAAACGGCACGTCTACCTTCCCATTATTCACTGTTTCGTCCGCTTGAATTTTTTCACCCTTCGCCAGCTGTACTGCAACTTCAGCAGACTTTGTTGCGATGCTTTTAATCGGTTTGTACACGGTCATTGATTGAGTTCCTTCCACAATTCGCTGAACGGCAGCCAAGTCGGCGTCCTGGCCAGAAATCGCTACTTTTCCGTCAAGACCTTGAGCCTTCAGCGCTTGAATCGCCCCGCCTGCAGTACTGTCGTTCGATGCTACAATGGCATCAATTTGGTTTTTATTGGCTGTCAATGCATTTTCAATAATTCTCATCGCTTCAGAAGCTTGCCAGTCTTTTGCCCATTGATCCCCGACAACCTTAATATCGCCTTTATCAATCAATGGCTGTAAAACATTCATTTGTCCTTCTCTAAACATCTTCGCGTTATTATCGGTCGGTGAGCCGCCCAATAGGAAGTAGTTTCCTTTAGGTACTTTTTTCACCAAATACTCCGCTTGCATTTCGCCGACACGTACGTTGTCAAAAGACACGTAGGCATCTACGTCCGCATTCATAATGAGCCGGTCATAAGCAAGTACTTTTACTCCTTCCTTTTTAGCCTGTTGAACGACTGGAGATAAGGATTCAGTATTAACGGCTACAATGACTAAAACATCAATCCCTTGGGAAAGCATATTTTGAATTTGTGACAGTTGCTTCTCGCTATCCCCGTTTGCGGACTGAACTAAAACATCGGCCCCTAACTTCTTAGCCTCTTCAACAAAAATGTCACGGTCATGCTGCCATCTTTCAAGTGTCAGATCGGATACAGAAAAACCAATTTTAATTTTTTTGTCTTGACTTGCCTGACCTCCACTATTGTTTCCGCTTTCATTTTTGGCAACGTCCTGCCCGCAGGCTGACAACAATAGGATGAGGAAGAGGAATAAGACAGGACTTAAGAACCTTGAAGCTTTCTTCATAATATCCCCCTAATAGGTCGTAATTTTTAAAAACTTTCAAGTAAATTATAAAGCAGTTTTGTTTGTTTGTAAATAATACAAACAAAGTTTGGGTCTTCACCATTTTCTGTGATTTCTACTCAATCCTAGAGACATGTTAGCTGGATGAAATAGATTCATCAGTCAGGATCCTTCTTCCGCATACAGACCACGAAGTTGGTAGAATGGAAACAGTCAAGTGCTTTCCTTGACGGGTTCCATTCTACCAACTATCATACCGATAGCGGAAGAAGGGAGTGCTTAGGCAGCCTGACTACCTGTAGTGTTCCCTGTACACTCCAGAAATACACGCAAACGAAACCGTTCTAAATTTCGATAGCCATATGCCCGGCGTTTGATGTTTTTGATCTTGTGGTTCGTCCCCTCGATTCGGGCATTCGTATATGGGCACAAAAAGTAGGAAAGAATCGGCTCCTTCCACCTTTCAAACGTGTTGGCTGCTTGCTGAAAAGAAGCAAAAGGGCTCTGTTTAGCTAACTGAATCCATTCTTCCAAGCGTTCCTTTGCTTCGTTATATCCATCGGTTCGGTAAAAATCCCGAAACAACTCTTTCAGATAATAAGCAATGGAGAGTACCGGATACTCCTCCAAGATATCGTCTAATCGACGCCGTTGGTCCTTACGAAGCTTTTCACAGCCTTTTAAGAGAAGATATCGAGCCTTTTTCAATGGAGAAAATTCCTTTCTTGCTTGATCCAAGGCTTGGGTCACTTTTTGAACCACATGGTACTTATCGATGACAATCGAAGCAGATGGAAACAGGGCGCGAACCGCCTTATGATAAGGTTCCCACATGTCAAGAATCACCGTTTGGACCATTTCTTTCGACAGGATATTTTGGCTCAACAAGTTGATGGCGGAGTCACATTGGCGATCGGCATGCATTCCCATGACCGATCCAGCTTTGGCATCCATCAATACGGTTTCATACTGATGTCCCTTTTTTACCGCGATTTCATCTAAGCTAAGCACCATCCCTTCCTGACAAGATGCCTCCATTGTGTTTTGACGCTCTTTTGCTTTTTTTGATGCGATGGAGTAGTAGATGCGTTCCAATGTCGTATAGGGGATGCGCTGCTTTCGACTAACCTCTTGAATGGTGGAGCCTTCACAAAGTTCATACAAGTGCTCACAAAATCGACTAGTGTAATGTTGATTGGGTTCAATCGATTCCAAAGAGGCGGAAAACACTTGGGAACAATTCCGGCACCGATAGCGCTTTACCTTGACGAACAAGTACACCGGCTGATGGAAAATCGCCAAATCCCGTACTTTTCTTGTCCGTTTGTCGTGGACAGAGGAAGTGGCAAATCCACAATGAGGGCAGCGCTCCTGGGTCTCTGTTTTCTCTACATGAATCGCATAACCATAGGAATGAAGTTCTTGTTTAATCACTTTCAATTCTGGCAATCCTAGTGGTATCGAAAGCACTTACGAGACCTCCTTAATGTTGATTTCACCGCTAACATTATGGCCAGGATCTCGTCAGTGCTTTCTCTTTTTTGTCACTAAATCACAAAATTTGGTGATGAACCCAAAGTTTTTTGAGTAATTCTTCATAAAGTTTTGATCTTCATATCCGGAGACAAGGAGAGAAAAGAGAAAAGTTCTTGCCTTCTGCTACAAAAAACACTGGCTAGGCTCTCTCAGCTGTTTTTTGCAAGCAAAAAATGCAGAGAATTGCAGTAAAAAATACATAGGCTTGCAGCTCGATTTTTCCAATGAATTGCTAATTGGATGATATCTTCTTCACAGAAGAAAGCGCGTGTCTTAGACAATAGCTTTCTCCTGTAAAGGTAATGATATGGGCGTGATGGACCAGACGGTCCACTAACGCAGCGGTGAGGCGGTTATCCCCAAATACCCGGTTCCACTGTCCAAACTCTAAATTCGAGGTCACGATGACACTTTTTCGTTCGTAACAGTCCGCGATGATGTGAAAAAGCAGTTCTGACTCTTGTTTTTGAAACGGCACATATCCCAGTTCATCGAGAATCAATAGTTCGCACGCCTCGATTTGCCGTTTCAGACGGGGCAGTGTCCCGTTTTTTAAGGCCTCTTCCAGTTGGGCAACGAGATCAGCCACTCGGAAAAACCGCACCTCATGGCCTTTCTCGCATGCCTTCAATCCTAAAGCCGTGGCTAAATGGGTTTTCCCGGTTCCGGGCGATCCCAAAAGCAATACGTTCTGTCTCCGCTCCAAAAACACAAGGTCGCAAAGCTCCTCTTTGGTCGTTGTGGAGGGCCAATGAATGTGATCGGACCACTCATAGTCTTTCAGCCACTTTAACTCCCGGAATTTAGCCTTCTTGATCAGCTTCGACCGTTTCGCTTCTTGACGCGATGAGATTTCCAAAGCCAGTACATCCCGTAAAAATTGCTCTTTTGTTTCGTATGGCACCTCCTCAAAACGATCGGCAATATACGCCAAATGCAACGCTTTACAAATCTCTTTGATGTCCCGAGTCATCCCGGTTTGCCCCTCCTTCCCATGACGGGCACAGCCGTTGGTCATAAAGGTGTAAATCCGTCTCATAATCGACAAACACCGAAGGGGTGTAAGTTTCTTTCCACTTTTCCGGATAAGCTTGTTGTTTCGCCTCTAACAACACCTTTAACTCATGAGGGGCCAAGTCGAATCGTTGCTCTTTGTTCAACCATTCATCCAGTTCTTTCAATGTATGGCTTTTTAAGAGTTCCCGAACTCCCCGAACGCGCTGTTTGACCTCTTCCTTACGGAAGGTCAAATATGTTTGCACCTTCTCTGGCAAGTACTTAAAAAATCGCGAATAACTCACGGATCGAGGCTTCTTCTCCCAATCGTTGAAAATCTCTTCCCAAGGGATTTCTTGTTTCTGGTTCATATACGGCCGAGGAGCTTCAAAAACGACTTCTCCTTGATTGGATAGGCAGATAAAGCGATCCCACCCTTTTTGCACCACGAGAGACTGATTCACCCGAGCTTGATGGATCACCCACTTTTCCCCATCCACTGTAATCTCCCCGTATTTGTTTACTTTCACCGTATCCAAAGAGAAGATCGGAAGATCGTCCAAAGGCAATGCTTTCAGCTCTTTTTGATCTTCTTTCCACAACTCTTCAATTGGCACTCCTTTTTCATAGTGAAGGCGAGAACGATCTTCGATCATTTTGACCCGTAGCCATTCGGTCAGCTGTTCATCGCTTTCCACCACAGGGGCGGGAACGAAACAACGATGGCGTACGTAGTATACTTTCCTCTCCACATTCCCTTTTTCATGCCCGCTGGCGGGATTGCACGGCTGTACTTCAAACCCGTAGTGGGCTTGGAAACGCAGAAACGCTTCGGTGTAAATTATCACTTTATTTCGGAACAAAAGAGCCATTTTTTTGCACATTCCTTCAGAAAGCCCTCTCCCCTTTTCTGAAAGAATGTGCTAAATTTTTTGTGAATTATTTCGGAAGAGAAAATCCATCGGTTCATAGGAGGGGGAGGAGGACGTGATTCAA
>NZ_SDLD01000036.1:0-34842 GCF_013096875.1 Geobacillus sp. DSP4a
AATAGTATTGTCTGACATTGTACAATCCGACGTTGTACATGTTCTTGGCAATATGGCACAGTTCTCGAAGAGTCAAGTATCTTCTTTGGTCAAACCATTTAGCTGTTGTTTGATACAAAAATACATTTTTTCACCTCCCATCTAACTATATTATACTATATTTTACTGAATCTATCCTACTTTTCAGCAAAATATAGTTAAGGCGATTCATCTCCCACTTACTCCGCTTCGCTTCGTTGAAGTGGGAGTCTTCTCGCCTAATTAAGATAAAATCGCCCAAGCGGTACGGCAAGGCCACTCCGGCATACATCAGCTCGTCGCCGCCGTAAACGCCAAGTCCCTCGATTTCGTAGTCTTGATTCGGGTCAAGCCCTTTTAAGCGCAAGTGCGACAGCGGGGCGTTCGCTTCGGCCAGAACGCGGAAGTAGGCGACGAGCGCTTCCGACTGATCTTCCGAGACGAACATCCATGCCGCCTCGTTGCCTTCAAACGGGCTGAGCAGCCGATAAAACGTGCCGAACTGGACGAGGCGGCGTACGTCCTTGTAAAACGCGACTTGTTCCTTAATGATTTGTTTTTCTGTTTCCGTCAATTTCGTGATATCGAGCTCATAGCCGAAGTTGCCTGACATCGCGACATGGCCGCGCGTCTTGAGCGACGTCACCCGCCCGACTTGGTGGTTCGGCACCGCCGAGACGTGGGCGCCCATTGCACTAATCGGATAGACGAGGCTCGTGCCGTATTGAATTTTCAGGCGCGAGACGGCATCGGTATTGTCGCTCGTCCACGTTTGCGGCATATAATACAGCATCCCCGGGTCAAACCGCCCTCCGCCTCCGGAGCAGCTTTCAAACAAAATGTGCGGAAAGCGCGAGGTAATCTCGTCCATGACGCGGTACAGCCCAAGCATATAGCGGTGCGCCGTTTCGCGCTGGCGCTCGGGCGGCAGGGCGGCCGAACCGATTTCCGTCATATGGCGGTTCATGTCCCATTTCACATAAGTGATGGGGGCGCTCGCAAGCACGTTCGAGATCGTTTCAATCATATAGTCGCACACGTCTTGGCGGGAATAATCGAGCACAAGCTGGTTTCGTCCTTCCGAACGCGGGCGGTTGGGCACATGCAGACACCAGTCGGGATGTTTCCGGTACAGTTCGCTGTTTGGCGACACCATTTCCGGTTCGACCCATAAGCCGAACTGGAGTCCAAGTTCGTTTACTTGTTTTGCCAGCCCGTCCAAGCCGTTCGGAAGCTTGCGCCGGTTGACGATCCAATCGCCGAGCGACCGGCGGTCGTCATCGCGCTCGCCAAACCAGCCGTCGTCAAGCACAACCAGTTCGATGCCAAGCTCCGCTGCTGTTCTCGCGATGTTGACGATTTTTTCTTCGTTAAAATCAAAGTACGTCGCTTCCCAATTGTTGATTAAAATCGGACGTTCGCGGTCGCGGAATGCGCCGCGCGCCAATAGCCGGAGCGAAAAAGCTGCATCACGTAGCTTGCCTTGCCCGCCCGCAAATGAAACTGCTTCGTTTGTGGATTGTATAAAACCGACATTCTCTTCCCCCGCTTTGTTTTTGTTTAAATTTTACTTAATTTTTACGAAAAAATCCATCAAAAAAAGCGCCTCGATTCAGGCGCTCATTTCCTTCAACAGATCATTCACTCCGCTCGTCCCCCAACACCGCGCGCTGCAGTTCCTTGTCGAGTTCCTTCTGATACATGTCCCGCTCTTCCCCCGTCCACCCCAAATGCCGCGCCATAAACGCGATAACCGCTTCTTTTTCCCGCCGGACGGCGTCGATGTCAAACAGCAGCGCCCCGGTGCGGCGGATGAAGTAGTCGACCGGTTTGGCCGCCATTTCTTCCTCAATGGCGTAGACGAGGCGGACGAACGTTTCACGCGTTAAGCCGGACGAGCGGTCGTATTGCTGGCTTAACGCAAACAGCCGGTCGACATTTGTGCCGTACTGTTTTGCCAGCCGCGCCCCTTGTTCTTCTGTCAGCCCATAGCGCGCCGCTTCCTTCGCCTTTTCGGCGATGAAGGCCGGCAGCCGATGCGAGCCGCCGACATCGCCGCCGGAAATTGGCAGCTGTTTCGTTTGGCACGGGCGGAACGTTTTTCCCTCTTCTTTTTCCAATTGTTTGGCGACGAGGTCAACGACCGTTTCCGCCATTTTCCGGTAGCCGGTCAGTTTGCCGCCGGCGATCGTAATGAGGCCGGACGGCGACGTCCAAATCTCGTCTTTGCGGGAAATTTCCGACGGGTCTTTCCCTTCTTCATAAATGAGCGGACGGACGCCAGCCCAGCTCGACTCGACATCGTCGGCAGTGACGCCGACGGACGGGAACATGTAGTGAATCGCCTGCAATAAGTAGTCGCGGTCTTCTTCAGTCATGGCCGGATGAGCGGGATCATCGTCATAAAATGTATCGGTCGTGCCGACATACGTTTTCCCATCCCGCGGAATGGCAAACACCATCCGGCCGTCCGGGGTGTCAAAATAGACTGCCTGCTTGAGCGGAAACCGCTTTTGATCGATGACGATGTGGACGCCTTTGGTCAGCCGAAGCCGCTTGCCGGTTTTCGATCCGTCTTTGTCGCGCAGCGCATCAACCCATGGTCCGGCGGCATTGACGACTTTTTTGGCGCGGATGTCATACACTCGTCCGCCGATCAGGTCGCGGCAGCGAGCGCCGGTGATGCGGCCGCGCTCGTCATACAAAAACTGTTCGGCTTTTACGTAGTTGACGGCGTCGACGCCAAGCTCGACCGCTTTTTTGACCACCTCGATCGTCAAGCGGGCATCGTCGGTCCGATACTCGACGTAATAGCCGCCGCCAAGGAGGCCATCGCGCTTTAAGAGCGGCTCTTTTTCCAACGTCTGCCGGGCATCAAGCATCGTGCGCCGCTCGCTTGGCTTGACGCCAGCCAGCCGGTCATACAGCCAAAGGCCGACCGACGTGCTCCATTTGCCGAACGTCCCGCCGCGATAAATGGGCAGCAGCATCCACTCCGGTGTGGTGACGTGCGGGCCGTTTTCATACACAATCGCCCGTTCGCGCCCGACTTCCGCGACAAGCTTCACCTCGAACTGCTTCAAGTAGCGCAGGCCGCCGTGGACGAGTTTGGTCGAGCGGCTCGACGTGCCGGCGGCGAAATCTTGCATCTCGACAAGCGCGACCGTCATGCCGCGCGAGATGGCATCAAGGGCGATGCCAGAGCCGGTGATCCCTCCACCGATGATCAGAAGATCATATTGTTTTTCGCTCATCGCTTGAAGAACATCGCTCCGATGTTTGCTTGAGAACGCCATGCATGATTCCTCCTTTGAAAAAGACAAAAAGAGACCAGTGCAAACACGATAAGCCTTCGCCTACCATGTGTGCATGGTCTCTCCTTGTCTCCTGACTGATGATTAACTTGTTGCTTTTATTATAGCAGACTGCGGCCGATTTGGCCAGCTCAACGCATTATCCATTGTAGTGGCGCCATAATGTTTCGTTGGACGTGGTCACCGCCACCGCCCCAGCTGCAAGCGCCTGCTCGACATCGTCGACCGTGCGGATAAGTCCACCGGCATAAATCGGCTTCCCGGTCCGTTCTTTCACTTCGCGGATGATGTGCGGCATGGCGCCCGGAATGACTTCGATGCAGTCCGGATTCGTTTTCGCAATCATCTGATAGCTTTTCTCCAACGCGTGTGAATCAAGCAAAAAGATGCGCTGCACGGCCAAGACTCGTTTTTGCCGCGCCTTCATAATGACGCCCGCTTTCGTGGAAATGAGGCCATGCGGGCGGAACTCTTGGCAAAGGTATTCCGCCGCATGTTCATCATGGCTCAGCCCTTGCACCAAGTCGACGTGAATGAGCAACTCCTTGCCATGCCGGCAGGCGTAATGAAAAACGCTTTTTAACTGGGCGATATGTACCTCAAGCAGCACTCCCATTTCGTAGCCGCTTGCCAAAAAAGCTTCGAACTGCTTCATCGTCTTTATGGCGGGAATGATGTGTTGTTTCGTCCCCATCCTCTTCCTTCTGCTCACCCTCTCAATTTGTCAACCTCGTCTAAGCATTCAAGCGACATCATCGTCCGCGGCTTGCATGTCGCAATTTTCACCCCGCGCTTGCGGAACTTCTCGACGACGTGATGAATCGCTTTTTTGCCTGCCGTCTCTTCGCCATGGGAATGTCCCATGTCTCTCACTCTCCTCCTATTCCGCTTTCGGAATGGCCAGTTCGACCGTCGTTCCTTGATCGATCTCGCTTTCCACTGTAATTTGCCCGCCGTATTTATCGATGATTTCCTTGGCGATGGAAAGCCCGAGCCCGGCGCCGCCTTGTTCGCGGCTGCGCGCCTTGTCGACGCGATAAAAGCGCAAAAAAAACGTTTTTCAGCTCGTCTTTCGGAATGCCAATGCCATGGTCGCGGACGGCGACCGTCACAAATGGCCCTTCCTCTCGCAGAGAAATGGCGATTTTTTTCACCCGTTGAGAATATTTTACCCCATTGTCAAGCAAAATGAACAGCAATTGTTCAAAATGATGCTTGGCCATCGCCAGACGCGGCAGCGGCGTTTCCGGCTGATCAACAAGAAACTGAAAATCGGGATGCAAAACGCGGAAATTTTTCACGATTTGCCCGATGGCCGCAGCAGCGTCAATAGGAGCAATCTCTTTTGGAATCACGATCGCCTCAGCGCGCGACAAGTCAAGCAGTTCAAGGACGAGGCGCTTGAGCCGCTCCGCCTCTTTCATCGCCGCCTCAAGCGATTCTTCCAAAATCTCCGGGTTGTGCTTCCCCCACCGTTGCAGCAACGAAAGATGGCCTTGCAAAATGGCAAGCGGCGTGCGCAATTCATGGGACGCATCTTCGACGAATTGCCGCTGCATGGCAAAGGTGCGCTCAATGTCATCCATCATGCTGTTGAACATTATCATCAGCTCGGCCATTTCATCGCGCGCCGGAGGCACATCAATCCGCTGTTTCAGCCCGTTGTTTTGAATGTCCGCCATCGTTTTGGCCAGCGTTTGCAACGGCCGGACGAAGCTTTGCGCCACGAACCGGCCGGCGACAGCGCTTGCCGCCATGGCCAAAAAGCCGATCGCCGTCATGATGAGAAAGAGTGTGTTGGTCACTTGCTGGAACCTCGCCAGCCGACGGGCGATCTCGATCGTTCCATGCAAGTTGCCGATATGCAGCGGCTGACGGAGCAGCAAAAATCGCTCATTGTTGATGAAATGCTCATCCATCTTCCGCTTGTCGGGCATCTCGCTTGGCGATAGCGACACCGCCGCCCCATTTGAAACAGAGACGATGACGTTTCCTTTCTCATCCGTAACGCGAATGAGCTGGTAGCGTTCATTCAGCTTTTCCAAAAACGCGCGGCTGCGGCGAATCCCTTCCCATGATAGATTACGTTTTTCCGCGTAATATGTTTCAATTTCCGCCACCGTTTGTTCCATCGTTTTTTCTTCTTCCTTCAGCAGCCATTGTTTGACCATATGATATTGCAAAAACGTAAACACAAAATACGTAATGAAAATCGCCCCGGCCGACAAAACGGTCAGCTTCCCTTTCAGCGAAAGCCGGCGAATCGCCTCCCTCTTCATGGCCGCATCACATATCCCGTGCCGCGCACCGTTTGGATATACCGCTCTTTATCGTGTTCGTCAAGCCGTTCACCGCCAACGGGCAGCCAGCAGTCAAAAAAGGAATGGGGCGCCTGTTAGGGACGCCCTCAAAAATGAATCGGCAAAAAGCGGCGCAGGCAGCTGTTTATGAATGGCGGTCAACGATCCAATCAACAATGGCTTGAACGATTTCAAACACTTGATAAGAAAGAAGCGACACGGCTGTTCCCGAAAAAAACAATGTCACCAGCCAATGAATCCAATGCATCACGCCATCCCTCCTCGCGCTGCCGGTGGGCGGCAGCGGTATTTGTGCGCATGACCATGGATGGTGGTGTCATTATATTCCAAACGGGTTAAAACCGCATGAGAAATCGCTAAAAAAAACGGAAAGTGACTTTTTTTCCCGTCCGTACATACATTGACAATAAAGCGGATCGCCTCTATGGCTGCCGGCCGTCCAAGCGGCGGAAACGGCGGGCGGAGGAACCTTGCCACTTTGCGGAATGGAAAGAGAGGGAGTGCAATGAACGGACCGTTTCAACCGCCTGCAAACGGAGGCGGCGATCACCCGTTCCATCATTTGCGGAAACTCGTGAACCAATGGTTCGATGAACGACCATTGCAAAAACTGTTTGAAACGCTTGACGATTACTTCGCCCAAACATTTGCCGCGGCGTACATCCCGATCGAGGTGAAAGAAACGAAGCGCGACTATCAAATCATCGTCCGTCTGCCGGACATCAAGCGGGATCAAATTAGCCTGCAGTGGCATGAAGACGGGCTGCAACTTGTCATCGATCACCATGAAACGATCGAATCGTCCGACGACAGCGGCCATGTATACGAACGGCGCCAGCAGCGGCGGCGCGTGGCGAGGATGATTCCGTTTCCGTATCCGGTGGTCGAACATGAAGTGAAAGCTTCATTCCAAAACGGTACACTCGTCATTCGCCTGCCGCAAAAACGGAAATACATCGATATCGATTAAAATCCAAAGAAGCGCCTTCCGTCCACCCAAGCCATTAAAAAGGCCGTTCCCCATGTCGGGAGCGGCTTTTTTCCCATCGGGCTTCTATTGTTTATGCGAAGGGCTTCCATACCGGTTGTTGTGTTCCGGCGTCGGATCTTTTTGGATGTCCCATTCCTTGGCGATTTCTTCACGATTGTGTGGATACTTATTTTTCCGTTCCCGGTTGTCGTTGCGGTTGGTCACTGTTTGTCACCTCCTTGCCGTCTGCGATTAGGTTGCGCGTTTTTTCGGAACATAACCGCGCCATACATACTTTCGACACTGCTAAGCTACGCTACTGTTAGGAGGTGCAAAACGAATGGCCAAACTGCCCGATTTCAAACAGTTGAACGACCGGCTGATCAATGAGCCGTCCGCTGAGCCGCGGCTTGTCATCAAAACGAATCTCGATCCAGACCGCGTCACAGAAGAAAACCCGTATGCGGAAGGCAAACCAAACGTCAGTCGAACGTTTGTCTCGTTTTTTGAAGGGGGCGGATCGTGATGGAACAAACGCTCGCCTATTTGCGGGAAATTTTGTCCAATTATTTGGACTGCCATGATGAGACGCCAAAGCGTATTTACAAAAAGCTGATCAGCAAACCGTACCGGGGCGAGGGCGAGTTTGTCCGCGACTTGACGCAAGAAGAGAGCGCCTTTTTGGATCGCATTTTGCCCCATGAAATCCGCTACGCGATGGATGAGCGCGATTATGAGCGCGTCTACCAGCTGAATGAAGTGTACGAGCTGCTCATTTGACAGGGCAAAGCCGCTCCGCTGGGGGAGCGGCTTCGTTACTCTTTAAACGTGCTGAGCAGCCCTTTTAACATGCCGTTGACTTGATTGACGACATTGATCATCTGCCCCATCGTGTTCATCATTTTGTTAATATCATACGTCCCGTCACTGTTTTTTAACTGGGCGAGAAAAGACGGGCGCGGCGGCGGCAGCAGCGGCCCTGGTTTCGGGTATGGCATCGGGTGCGAAGGCGCGGCAGCGTGGAATGGCGAAGCATATGGCCAATGAATGGGCGCCGACGGAAGGTGGAAGGGCCAGCCGTATGAGTAGGGCCAATGGCCGCCGAAGCTGTATGGTCCGTGGGCGGGCGGCGGCGAAATTTGTCGCGGATAACGGTGCATGTGTGTCCTCCCCCATCTTTGATCATCGATTCCCCCAGCGAAAACAGGGGATCAGCTGCCACTAATATATGTGTGTATACTGGGCCGCGTGCGCGCGGACATGTCACCTCTTGTCGGAAGTTTTAATTTTCGGAAATCGCCCTTTCCTCCTATTTTCATGGTACGATGTAAAAAAGGGGAAGGGGGAAAAGCATCAATGAGCATCACGGAATTGAAACATAAGTTCATGGCGGTCAAACATTGCGAGCCGGCTGAGGCGAACGAACTGCTCGATTTCGCCCGTCGCCTTTATTTGCGCGGGGAAATTTCGCTTGCCCAATATCGCGACTTAGTGCGCGAGCTGGAACAAGCCGGCGCCTGTCAGCCGGACGAAACGGAAGAATACGCTGGACTTTAGGTCTCGAGGGAGTTTTTCCCTTCTTTTTTTTGCATACTTTCGGCCTGAAATCCCCATCGTAATAAGCAAGGGGGGTGTTGGGCAATGGGCCGAGGCGTCCATTTCAACCACAAATTGAAAGGACATGACCACGAAAAACCGAAACATGGCGAGCCGGCGCCGCCGAAGCATAGGTAGCGTCAAAAGTTCTATGAAAACTCCACACAGATCATCCCATTGAGCATCGTGGGGCATGCGGAGGGCCGGATTCGCCCTTGACCAACACCCGCCAAAGGTGCGGAAGAGTCATCAAGGGCGACGGGGACAAAAAGAAGGCAATAAGAAAGCCGCCCTTGCCATGACCGAATTTTACCTTTGGCGGTGTTCGGTTGGTCAAGGGTTCGCTTCGCCGAATCCGGCAGGAGTTTTGTTCAACGGGCTCCGGCGGACAAAAAAGTCAGGCCGCCTCTTGTTGGAGAAACGCTTGTGCCATGGCGATGAGCTTCGTCCACCGGGCCGGCATATGCGGAAGATCCGCCAGTTCCGGGATGACGACCGGGACCCGGCCTTCGAGTGCGCTATGTGGGCGCAGGAAGTTGAAATACGCCACAAACAGCGTCACAAAGGACACCGAGCCTTCTTCCGCACCAAACCCATGGGTCGGGCGGTAGTTGCCTTTAAAGGTCCGGTTGAATCGCTCGATGATCTGTTTGAGAGGGCGAAACTCTTCCGAGACCGGATCTTCGTTGGTTAGGCCGATCACCTGGCGGACGTCAAACGAAATCCCGTGCTGGGCGAAGAAGTGTTGCGCCAGCCGGTAAATCGGGTTGCCATCCACGACAAACGACAAGTCGTCTGGGAGGGACGGCAGCTTCCTGAGGACATCATCGATGGCCTGGATGGCCGAGAGCGTGTCTCGGTTGGGCGAGACGCGATACGACAGCACGATCTTTTTGACGGCATCGAACATAAAGAACAGGTAATGCCAGCGCCCTTTGACGCGAATATACGTCTCGTCCCCGCAAAACGAACCGGACAGCTCATACGGGAACCGGTCGACAAAGGGCTTGATCCAAAGCGCGGCGCTGTTGGCGTAGTTGAGCACCGTCTGATGGGAGATCGAGACGCCATGGATGTCCTTCATGGCGGCGGCGGTCTCCCTCGAGGACATCCCAAAGTTGACGTAGTACGTCAACACGAGCCCCAACACGTGCGGCGACGCAGCCAGCCGGGACAAATCGACCTTCGGCTTGATGGGCGACGAGGAAGCCAACGGGAGAAAGTCAAACAAGAACTCTCGAAACAAATACCGCACCTTGAAGGCTTGAGGATCCTGTTGAAACTGTTGGCGCTCCTTCTTGGTCATCCGGCGAAGGTTGGCCTGGTAAAACGGGCAATCGTTGTTCTTGCACTTATAGATGTGGTATTCTTTGCGTTCCTTGATTTTTTCCAGCGTCTTTTTGCAGTGCGGGCAGCGAAAGACCGCTTGCTTGGTGAACCGGTTTCGGTGGTTGAACCGGCACTGGCACACTTTGCATTGGTATTGCCCGTTTCCACCGTTATTGGCGTACAGGTAAGAAGAGGGAGCCTGGCAGCGAGGGCAGGTCAACGAATCCGGAACACGGTGTTTCGCCTTCGCGCGGCGCTGGATGGGCCGCAAAGGACGTCCGTGCTGGGCTTCGTAGTCCGCCAACAGCTTCCGGTAATCAAAGGTTTCCGGCACATCGATGATCGGAAGGTCATCGACCTGAAGTTTTCGGTACGGTTTTTGGACGAGTTCGTCCAAGTCCTTACGATTCAGGGATTTTCCCACGATCACACCCATCAAATACACAATGATTTGATATTGGGCCTTGATGATTTGAAGCAAATAGGCTAATAATTGAGGTAACAAGCTTGTCACTCCTTCTTTGTTTGGGCTGTTGAGTGTGTGGTTACCTCAATGATGGCCGAAAACAACGGGGGTGGCAAGCTTTTTTTCTTCCAACGGTTGAAACTCAGGAGAAAACCGTGAGTGTGGAGGATAAACTTTTGACAATACCGAAGCATACCGAGCGGGTCGAATATGAAATCAACACAGTCGCGACGGCTGAAGGCGGCCCTGTCTCGATCACAACAGGAAAAGATACGTAAAAGGAAAACGCTGTCCCCGCAGCCGAGGGGACAGCGTTTCTGCCGCCGGCCGTTTACACAAAATACAGTTTTGACGGCAACGGCCGCTCCGCGTTCGCTTTTTTCCCATCAAGCCGCCGTTCGACGCCGGTGATCCGCCCTTCAAGATGCGCGAGCTGCTCTTTGTTTTGGGCGTACCGCTCCTCAATGACATCCGCGATCACCCTTTCCATTTTCGCGTCCACCTGCTCGATGAGCGCGACGATTTCCTGAAGCTGCTTTTCAATCTCTTCTTTTTTCACTAGCCGTTTTTCCATTTCCTCTCCCCCATTTCTGGCGTGATGATATTCCATTCGCGTCCAAGGGGATCACTCCCTGCTGCAGCGACAAAAGTAGAACAGATTCGGCAAAGAAAGCGGGATGCGGCCGCCATTCGACAACAAGAGCAGGCGCAGCCGTGGGGAAGAAAAAAAGGCGCATCTTTTCCGAGCGTATGGTATAATAAAAACCATTCAAAGGAGATGAACGCGATGGCACTCAAATATCCAGGAGGAAAAGAATACCGCGGAAACGGACCGAGCGCGGTGCGACCGCCGGCGGCAGCCGGCTATGCCAACCGCGGCATGACGCTCGAAGACGACTTAAACGCGACGAATGAATATTATCGGGAGCACGGCATCGCCGTCATCCATAAAAAGCCGACTCCGGTGCAAATCGTCCGCGTCGATTATCCGAAACGGAGCGCCGCCGTCATCAAAGAGGCCTATTTCCGGCAGGCGTCGACGACCGACTACAACGGCATCTATCGCGGCAAATACATCGACTTTGAGGCAAAGGAGACGAGAAACAAAACGTCGTTTCCGCTGAAAAATTTCCACGCTCACCAAATCCGCCATATGGCGCAAGTCATGGCCCACGGCGGCATTTGCTTTGCGATTTTGCGTTTTTCCCTGCTCAATGAAACGTATTTGCTTGACGCCTCCCACTTAATTGCCCGCTGGAATGAGCAAGAAGCCGGGGGAAGAAAGTCGATCCCAAAACGGGAGATCGAACAATACGGGCATTATATCCCGCTTGGCTACCAGCCGAGAATTGATTATATTAGTGTAATAGAAAACGTGTACTTCACCGCTTAAGGTGAAAACTTGTAAGAAAGGCAGGATTTGCTTATGTCTGGTGAATATCGTTCTCGTGTGGAACGAAAGCAGGCAGCGAAACAGACGAAACAAAAGAAGGCGAAAAAGAAAAGAGGAAGGTCCTGGTTGAAATCGATCGCCATTGCGATAGTGCTGATGATCGCCCTTGGCGCCATCGGGGGGGTGGCTGCGTTCGCCTACTTTGTCAAGGACGCCCCTCCGCTCGATGAGGCGAAAATTAAAGATCCGCTCTCGTCGACCGTGTACGATATGAGCGGAAAGAAAGTCGCCGAGCTGGGCGGTTACAAACGGACGTACATCTCATACAAGGACGTGCCGAAAGTGCTGGAAAATGCGGTATTGGCGACCGAAGACGCCCGCTTTTACGAGCATCACGGCATCGACATCGTCCGTCTAGCCGGCGCGGTCATCGCCAATATTCGCGAAGGGTTCGGCGCGGAAGGCGGCAGCACGATCACCCAGCAAGTCGTGAAAATGACGTTCCTCTCACCAAAGAAAACGTTGGAGCGGAAAGCGCAAGAAGCGTGGCTCGCCTTGCAGCTTGAGCAAAAGTATTCGAAGCACGAAATTTTGGAAATGTACTTGAACAAAATTTATTACTCAGACGGCATTTATGGCGTCGCCCGGGCGGCGGAATATTACTTCGGCAAAACGAACTTAAAAGAGCTGACGCTCCCCGAGGCAGCGCTCTTGGCCGGCATGCCGCAAAGCCCGAACCGGTACAACCCGTACGATCATCCGGAGGCGGCGAAAAAACGGCGCGACACTGTCTTGTCGCTCATGGTGAAACATGGCTTTATCAGTGCGGAAGAAGCGGAAAAAGCGAAGCAGGTGCCGATCAAATCGATGCTCACCGAGCGGAAAAAGCCGCAAAATTCCGTGCCATACGACGCCTTCATTGACGAAGTGATCAAAGAAGTGACGGACAAAGCCAATGTCAACGTCTTTGAAGACGGGCTGAAAATTTACACGACGCTTGATCAAGAGGCGCAATCGTACGTTGAAAAGCTATTAAACTCCGATCAACATTTTACCGCCAAAAAAGATTTGCAGTCGGGAATCGCCCTCGTCGACACGAAAACGGGCGCCATTCGCGCATTAGGCGGGGGACGCCACCGCGACAACATCGAGTTCGGTTTCAACTACGCAATTCAGCCTGTCGGCCAGCCCGGTTCAACGATTAAGCCGATTTTGGACTACGGGCCGGCGATCGAATATTTAAAATGGTCAACCGCGCACATTCTTGTTGACGAGCCGTATACGTACTCCGACGGCACCCCGATCCGCAACGCCGGCGGGCGCTACGCCGGACCGGTGACGGTGCGCAATGCCCTCACATGGTCGCGCAACATCCCGGCGTTAAAAACGTTCCAAGCGGTCGGCAAGGAGCGGGCGAGAGAGTTTGCCAACCGGCTCGGCATGGGCTTTGACGAAGTACATGAGCCGTACGCAATCGGCGGCGTATCGCGCTACGTATCGCCGTTGCAGATGGCCGGCGCCTACGCCGCCTTCGGCAACAACGGCGTTTACACGAAGCCGTATGCGGTGACGAAAATCGTCTTCCCAGACGGCACGGAAATGGACTTAAAGCCAAAACCGAAGCGAGTCATGCATGATTACACCGCATACATGATTACCGACATGCTCAAATCGGTCATCCGCTCTGGTACTGGGCAGTCCGCCTATGTTCCAGGGTTGGAGCTCGCCGGCAAGACCGGAACGACAAACTACGGCAAAGACGGCGCGAAGTTTGGCCTCAAACGGGACGATGTGCCGGACAGCTGGATTGTCGGCTATACGCCAAACTACACGGCGGCCATTTGGGTCGGCTTCAGCAAAAAAAGCGAAACAGCTACATTAGGGGATCGGGAGCAGCGCATTCCGAAGCTCTTGCTGAAAGATCTGATGTCCCATCTCGACGATGGCAGCGGAGAGTTTCAGCGGCCGGACAGCGTCGTCAAACTGCCGATCAAAAAAGGCACGAATCCGCCGAAACTTGCCGGCAAATACACGCCTGAAAGCGACATTACGTATGAATTGTTCGTGCGCGGCACCGAACCGACAGAAGTCGCAAAAGATGAGCCGGAAGAGCTCCCGGCTGTCAAAGGGTTGGCCGCTTCGTACGACCAAGCTGCCAACATGATTTCCGTCTCTTGGTCGTATGATGAGAAAACCGACGACACGCTGTTTGAAGTGCGCATCAAAGACGAGCAAGGGCATACGGAAACGGTCACGACCAAAGATTTAGGCGTGACAGTTACGAACGTGGCGCCAGGGGCTTCGTACACGATCGCCGTCTATGCCAAGGAAGGCGAGCGGATGAGCAAGCCGGCGATCACGAGCATCCGCATCCCTGGCGGCGAGCAGCCGACGGCGCCGGGCAATGGAGCGAACGGTGATGGCAACAACCGTGGCGCCGGAAATGGCGGCACGAACGGGGATAACGGCGATGATCATGGGGGCAATGGAAACAATCAAAATAACAACAATGGCGGAAATAGCGGAAACAACGGCAATGGCAACGAAGATCGCGATGATGGCGGCGAAGAGGACAACGGCGGCAAAGACAACGGCGGCGAAGACAACGGCGGCGAAGACAACGGCCAAGGGGATGGCGGCACAACAACGCCGACGACACCAACAACCCCAACGACGCCGACCAATCCACAATCAGGAAACAGCGGCAATGCTGGCATGAGAAATGGAAGCCGCCAGTGAGATCACCTGCCTCAAAAAAGCGGATGGCCCGATAAGCCATCCGCTTTTTCATGGCGACTTGCCTAGAAATATGCCCGTCCGGGAAAAAGCGGGCGAGCCCATTCAGTCGGCACGCGCACGTTTGTTTTCCCTCTTTCGCATCCGCTTTTTTCCCTCGCGACATAAATGAAGAAGCGGGCATACCGGGCATTGCGGCGCCTGCGCCTTGCAATGGTAGCGGCCGAAAAAAATCATCCGGTGGTGGGTGATCGACCATTCTTCCTTTGGAATGGTTTTCATCAACGTTTGTTCCACTTCCAGAACTGACGCGTCCCAACGGCAAAAGCCGAGCCGCTTGCTGACCCGCTCGACATGCGTATCAACGGCGATGGCCGGCACGCCAAATGCCACGGAGACGACGACGTTGGCCGTCTTCCTTCCGACGCCCGGCAGCTTCATCAATTCATCGCGGTCGCGCGGCACCTCACCGTTGTACTCCTCAATCAGCATCGCGCACAACTTTTGAATATTTTTCGCTTTGTTCCGGTATAATCCGATCGATCGGATGTCTTGCTCCAGCTCTTCAAGCGGCACCGCGATGTAATCGTGCGGCGTTCGGTATTTTTCAAACAAATGTTTCGTCACCTTATTGACGAGCGCATCGGTGCATTGCGCTGACAAAACGACCGCGATCAACAGTTCGAACGGATTGCGGTGCACAAGTTCGCAATGGGCATTGGGAAACATGTCCGCCATCACGTCCAAACAGCAGCGGATTTGCTGCTTCGTCAGCATCCCTCTCTCCTCCTTTCGCGATGTTTGGCCATCCATACGAGCATTTCGCGATTTTGGCCAAACAAAAACGAGAGACTGCGCTCTCGTTTACGAGTCAAGCCAGTTGAAAAACGGAATCGTCTGCTTAAATTCCCCTGTCGCCTGTTTCGCCGGGCGGGCGAGCGGTTTCGGCTTGCGGAATTTTTTGCCGTAATCGTGCGCCTGCTCGATCGTGCGGATGCCGTTCTTTTTCCACTCAAACAAAATGCGGTCGATGTAGCGAAAGTTCAGTTTTCCCGACAGCACCGCCTCGCGCAGCGCAGCTTTAATGATGGCCGGTTCATGGCCGTCTTGGTCGATCCACATCGCGAGCGTTTCGCACTCAAACGGGGAGAGCGGGCGGCCAAATTCTTGCTCAAAAACCGTATATAGGCTTTCCTCCTCCTGCTGGCTGCCGCGCTCATCCTTGGCCGCTTCTGCATACAAATGGTGAACCAGCTGCTCCCAAAGCGGTTCGAGCGTATACTTTTCGCTGCGGATGCCGCGTTCGTCCGTATGCTCCTCAATGGCCACCATCCCCTTTCGCAAAAGGCGGCGCATCATTTCCATGCACTCCGCCGCCGGGACCGTCATTCTCTCGGCCAGCTCCGCCGGCGTCGGAAAGGTGATCCCTTGCTCAAAAAACGACTGCATATGCAAAAGCAGCACGAGTTCCGCCTCGCTCAAGCCAAGCTGTTTATAATGGTTCAATAACAGCTTTGGAACGGCGACGCTTCCTTGCGCCAGCCATTCGGCCACCTTTTTCTTTTCCATGCCGATGCACCTCAACTATAGTATAACATGCCGGCGGCAAAAAAACCCCCTTTTTGCAGGGGGGGTTACGGATACAAACGGTTGAGAAGGCGCGGGAATGGGATCGTTTCACGCACATGCTCGACGCCGCAAATCCAAGCGACCGCGCGCTCAAGGCCGAGCCCGAACCCAGAGTGCGGCACCGATCCGTATTTGCGCAAATCCAAATACCATTCATACGCCTCAAGCGGCAAATGGTGTTCCTCAAGGCGTTGCTTTAACAAGTCATAATCATGGATACGCTCCGAGCCGCCGATAATTTCCCCGTACCCTTCCGGGGCAATGAGGTCGGCGCACAACACAACGTCCGGCCGCTTCGGATCCGGCTGCATATAAAACGGCTTTAATGACGTCGGGTAATGAGTGATAAAGACCGGCTTCTCGAAACTTTCCGCAATGGCCGTCTCATGCGGCGCGCCGAAGTCGTCGCCCCACTCGATGTCGGTGAACCCTTTGTCGTGCAAAAGCTTGATCGCTTCGTCATACGTCAGGCGCGGAAACGGCGGCGTGACCAACTCAAGTTTGGACACATCGCGCTCAAGCCGCCCAAGCTCGAGCCGGCAGCGGCTGAGCACCGACTGCACAAGATAGGAGACGTACTCTTCCTGCAGCCGCAAGTTGTCTTCAAACTCGTAAAACGCCATTTCCGGCTCGACCATCCAAAATTCGATCAAATGGCGGCGCGTTTTCGACTTTTCAGCGCGAAACGTCGGGCCGAATGAAAATACTTTGCCGAGCGCCATCGCCGCTGCCTCCATATACAGCTGGCCGCTTTGCGACAAATACGCGTCTTCATCGAAATATTTCGTGTGGAACAGCTCGGTCGTTCCTTCCGGCGCGCTGCCGGTCAAAATCGGCGCATCGACTTTGACGAACCCGCGGTCGTTGAAAAACTCGTACGTTGCCCGAATGACCTCGTTGCGGATTTTCATAATGGCATGCTGACGCCGCGACCGAAGCCATAAATGGCGATGGTCCATCAAAAATTCGACGCCGTGCTCCTTTGGCGTAATCGGGTAATCGACCGCTTCATCGATGACTTGCAAGTCCGTAACCGACAGTTCGTAGCCGAACGGCGAGCGCTCGTCAATGCGCACTGTTCCGGTCACATACAGCGATGTTTCTTGCGTCAACGTTTTCGCGCGTTGGAATACTTCCTCTGAGACGTTCGCCTTTTCGACGACGCCTTGAATGAAGCCCGTCCCGTCGCGCAGCTGCAAAAAGACGATTTTTCCGCTCGAGCGCTTATTGGCCAGCCAGGCGCCGATCGTGACTTGCCGGCCGACATATTGGTTTACTTCCGCAATCGTCGTTCTCACGTACTTATTCCCTCCAATGATTGACACGTCCATCATTCGCTATTATACCGTTGCGCCAACACGGCAGCAACGGCCAGGGCGGGGCGGCGAAATGCGGCGCTTTGTACTGCACCGGCCGTTGCCGCCTGACAGCATATCTATATAGATGCAACGAAGAAGTTTAACATATCCTTGACGGAAAAGCGGTTTGTCCATTTTCGACTGTCGAAGGCAAGCCATAGGCTTGCCCCGTCACGCCAAGGCGTGACGGAAGACCGAACAACCACCTGCTTCACAGACCCATATATGGGTCTGTGAAGCGGCGTTGTTCGGTCGCCTGACAGTCGATAAAAGCTGCAAATGGTAAATCTTCAAATTGCATCTATATACCCTGCCCCGCGTGGATTTGGTTACGCGCGCGCTTCCATGAATCGGCGGATGCGTTCCACCGCCGTTTCCAGCGCCTCAAGCGAAGTCGCATACGACAGGCGGACATTGTCCGGCGCTCCAAACCCGGAGCCGGGCACGAGGGCGACTTTCGCCTCTTCGAGCAAGACGGCGACGAACTCGTCGACCGTGCGGCAGCCCGCCATCTCCGCCGCTTTGCGGGCGTTCGGGAACAAGTAAAACGCCCCTTGCGGCTTGACGCATGTAAACCCTGGAATTTGCACAAGCTTGTCGTAAATGATATGGAGCCGCTCTTCAAACGCCCGGCGCATTTCTTCCACCGGATCCTGCGGGCCGCTGTACGCGGCGATGGCCGCGTATTGGGCGATTGACGTCGGGTTGGATGTACTGTGGCTCGCCAAGTCGGTCATCGCTTTGATGATTTCTTTTGGACCTGCCGCATACCCGATGCGCCATCCCGTCATCGAATGCGACTTCGACACCCCGTTGATGATGACGGTCTGCGCTTTCAGCTCCGGCGCCAGCTCAGCGATCGAGACATGCTTCGCTCCGCCGTAAATCAGCTTTTCATAAATTTCGTCGGAGACGATCAAGAGGCCGTATTCTAAGCAAACGTCACCGAGCGCCTTCAGTTCTTCGGCCGTGTAAATCATGCCGGTCGGGTTGCTCGGCGAGTTGATGATGACCGCCTTCGTCCGCGGCGTGATCGCCTGCTTCAGCTGCTCTGGCGTAATTTTGAAATCGTGTTGTTCCAGCCCTTCCACATAAACGGGAACGCCGCCGGCGAGCTTCACTTGTTCCGGGTAGCTGACCCAATACGGCGTCGGGATGATGACCTCATCGCCCTCGTCGAGCAGCACTTGAAAGAGGGTGTAAAGGGCGTGCTTCGCCCCGACGCATACAATCACTTCCGCCGGCTCATACTCAAGCCCTTGGTCGCGGGCAAACTTTTTGATGATTTCCGCCTTCAGCGCCGGCAGCCCGCCCGAGGGCGTATATTTCGTATGCCCTTCGTTCATCGCTCTTACCGCTGCATCGAGAATGTGCCGCGGCGTATTGAAATCCGGCTCTCCGGCCCCGAGGCCGATCACGTCGTATCCAGCCGCTTTCAATTCTTTCGCTTTCGCCGTAATGGCCAATGTCGCCGATGGCGTCAGCGACGCCACCCGTTTTGCCAGTTTCATCGCTTCTTCCCCCTCATGTCCTCATCGTTGAAAACTGTACCTCTTCAAGAACTCGCCATCGGTGAAATGAAGGTAATAAAACGAATACCTTCCTTCCGAATCGATATATGTCAACTCCCAAAGAGGCACGCCTTTTTCCATGCCGAGCGTCGCGTCAATGATCTGCTGCGGGCGGCGGTCGCGCTCTAAAATGGCGCGCGCTTTTGCTTCGCTGATGCCGCTGTCCGCCCGCTTGACGACGACATTTCCTCCTTTTTCCGGCACCCAAACGACGACGTCCGTTTTTTCTTGCTTCGTCCGGCCGATGAATACAGTGTACGCTTCATCCCCATAATATGTATAGACTTTCTTGACGTCAATCAATCCGACTGCCTCCCTCGCCCGCGCAAGCGCGTGTTCCGCCATGGACCGTTTGGGCGCCATCGCCTCTCCATAAATCGACCATGCCTGCCAAATGAGGAAACCAAAAAAAAGGAGAGCCAACCATCCCCATTTTTTCATCGCGATCACGTCCGGTAAATCGTGAAGACGGCCTGCCGTTTGTCGTTTTCATCCAAAGCAAGGCCAAACATTAAATTGTTGCGCTTCAGCGTCCGGTTCAAGCAGTCGACAATTTTGTACAAATCGTCGGAATGCTGGACTTTGACGGTGGCGAGCACTTCAATTTTGCTTTCCATTTTCGTCGCTTCCTCCTGTGCGGCGCAAATTTTGTTACTTATACAGGCCGGCGGCTCCGGCAACAATACAAATACAGCAGATCTGCAGCCAGGCAGCGAAAGCCGCAGGCTGCCAGCATCGCAGTTGTGCTTCTTCCCTATTATAGCAGGTTTGTCCGACCATTTCATAACAAATTTGCCCGCCTACACCGCCAACGCAAATTTGCTTCCTTCCGCCCCCGCTCGATGCGGGGAATTTTTTTGCTGCCTGCCATCTTTAGATTGCACCGTTTCCCCTCTCTTTATGAGAAGGAAGCGACGACATGCCCTAAACGCCATTGGGCCGGCGGCCTTGCCAAAGCCAGGCGTCCGCCGCATCGAGCAGCTCCAAAAGTCCACCCTCATGCACAGGAAGCGGCGGCAGCGACGCGAGAAAGTCCGCTCGGTACGGGGCGTTCGTCAACCGGCGGTCAAGGACGAACACCACTCCCTTGTCGCGCTCGGTGCGGATGAGACGGCCGACGCCTTGCTTCAATCGGAGGACGGCCTCGGGAAGCGACAGCTCATAAAACGGATCGCCTCCCCGTGCACGAATGCGTTCGCTTTTCGCTTCCATCACCGGATCGTCCGGAGGAGCAAACGGCAAACGCGCGATGATGAGCGCATCAAGCGCATCCCCCGGCAAATCGACCCCCTCCCAAAAACCGCTCGTCCCAAACAGCACAGCGCGCTCAAACTGCAAAAACGTCCGGATGAGCTTGGCCGGACTGCCGCTTTGCACCCCTTGAGCGATCAAGACAAATGGTTCGTCCGCCTCGTCGTTTTTTAACGCCTCGACGGTCATTTTCAACAATTCGTACGATGGAAACAGCACAAGCAGCCGCCGGCCGACGCGCCGGGCGACTGCTGTGATGGCCGCCGCTGCCGCCTCGGCATACGTCTCGACCGAAACAGCGGAAGCGAGCGGCATGTCCGCCGGCACAAAGAGCGCAGCCTGTTCCTCGTAGCGAAACGGCGCCGGAAACGAGCGGCACAGCGGATAAAACTCGTCCAACCCGAGGCGCCTCGTCATATACGCGAAACGCCCGCGAACCGTAAGCGTTGCGGAAGTCAAAATGACGCTCCGCTTTTTCATAAACAGCCGGTCCGCAAAAAAATCGGCGAGGTCGACCGGCTGGGAATAAAGGCGGACGGCGTTCGCCGCCCCTTTCTCATCCGCTTCGATCCAGCGGACGGCGCTGGGATCCGTTTCCGTCAACAGCCGGACAAGCGTTGCCAGCTGTCGCTCCAACGCCGCCAAATCCGCTGCCAGCGAAGCAGGCAGCGGAGAACCATCCGCGGCGGGCGCTGACACAAGCGGCATCGCGGCACCGCATAGCGCCGCTGCCGAGTCGCGCAGACGCCAGCATAACTCCGTCGCTGCCTGCCACGTCCGGCCGCCCTCGTCAGCCGGGGAAAAACGGCAGCGGCAACGGCCGGCCCGCGCCGGCTTTTTCGCAAGCGCATAGCGGCGCAGCAAACGGAACAGCTCGTCCCCTTCAAATTGCAGCTCTTCCAAACGCCGTTGGCAGCGGGCGATCGCGTCTTCCGTCTCACCGTGCTCCGCTTCCGGCCATTTTCCAAGCGTTTGCGCTATTTTGGCCGTCAGCAGACGAAAAGACACGTAGTCAATCCGTTCGCCAAACGAACGAGCGGCAGCGTCCTCGAGCCGATGGGCCTCATCGATGACAAGATGGCGAAACGGCGGCAAAAGCGGCGAAGAAGCTGTCAAATCATGAAGCAAAAACGCGTGGTTCGTAATGACAATATTCGCCCGCTCGGCGCGTTGTTTCGCTTGGGCGAAAAAATGATGCCTCCCGCCGTCTTCCCCCTCGCCAATGGCCAGCTCTGACAACAAAAGACGGGCGCCGGACGACACATTCAATTCGTCCAAATCGCCGCTGTCTGTCTCAAGCAGCCAGACGAGCAGCTGGCACTTCAACAGCGCCGCATCGTACGTATCGCACGGTTCAGACAAAAACGAAACGAACTTGTCGAGGGAAAGGTAGTTTTGCTTCCCTTTCAAGACGGCGACCCGAAGCGGAAACGGCACGACTTGCCGCAGCACGGGCAAATCGCGGCGGATGAGCTGCTCTTGCAGCTGAAGCGTATGCGTGCTTACCACGACCCGCTCCTGGCGCTCACCGGCAAAAAAGGCGGCGGGAATCAAGTAGGCGAGCGATTTGCCGAGCCCGGTTCCCGCCTCAATGAGCGCATGCTGGGACGTCGACAGCGCCTCATAGACAAGCCGCATCATCTCCCACTGCCCTTCACGTCGTTTGTAGCCAGGAAGCGGAAGGGGCGGCGCCTGTTCATAAAAAGCAGCAAACGAGGCGGAAAGGGAATGCCGTCTGCCGTCATCCGGCTTTGGCGCCGGTTTTTTCAGCGCAATGCCGCGGTATACCGCGACCGTGTCATCCACTGGCGCTTCTTTTCGTTTTTCCGCAATGACGGCGTCCAAGAGCGAATAAATGTCGCTTTTCAAATGGCGGGCGAGGCGGCGCAGCTGTTCAAGCGTCAACAAGGGCAGGCGGTGCAGCCGTCCGAGCAGGGCAATGAACAGTTTGGCGGTCACTTCCGCATCGCTGTCCGCCTGGTGCGGGCGATCATGGCGAAGGCCGAGCTGTTTCGCCAAATCGCCAAGCTTGTAGCTTTCCGCCGACGGCAGCACGATGCGCGCAAGTTCCACCGTATCGATCGTCGGACCGGCAAACGGCGGACGCCCGGCCCGCTCGAGCTCCGCCTGCAAAAACGGCAAATCAAAATCGACGTTATGGGCGACGAAATACGCCCCCTTCATCATGGCGGCAATCTCGCCCGCTTTATCGGCAAACAGCGGCGCCTCTTCAACGGTCTGCTCGTCAATATTGGTCAGCTGTTGGATGAACGGTGGGATCGGCTGTTCAGGGTTGAAAAAGCTGGCAAACCGCGCCACGATCGAGCGGCCTTCCACCACCGCCATGCCGAGCTGGATGATCCGGTCGCCCTTTTTCGGCCCGTTTCCGGTTGTCTCCAAATCAATAATGACAAAGCGCATTGCCATAAACGATCACCTCAAAACGAAAAGGGGCGGAAAGCCCCTTTTTGACCACATTATAAAATCGTATGTGCCGGCTCTTCGGCGATAAGCTGCGCGATCCGGTTGTGTTCGTCCATAATGGCGATTTTCGGACGATGCGCGGCGACTTTTTCTTCCGGAACGAGCGCATACGAAATTACGATGATGATATCCCCTTTTTGCACGAGGCGGGCGGCCGCGCCGTTTAGGCAAAAGACGCCGCTGCCGCGCTCCCCGGGGATGATATACGTTTCAAAGCGGGCTCCATTATTATTGTTGACCACCTGCACTTTTTCATTAGCCACCATGCCGACGGCGTCCAAAATATCTTCATCGATGGTAATGCTGCCGACGTAATCCAGGTTCGCTTCCGTCACACGGGCGCGATGAATTTTGGCGTTCATGAGCGTACGAAACATGGACGATCCCCCCTTTACTCCCCTCGCCTGTCCGCTGCAGGCAACTCGACCATGATGTTATCGATCAAGCGGGCGCCCGCAAACCGGACGGCAACCGCAATGAGCACCGTTCCGGCGAGCGCCGAAAGCGGCGTTAAATCGGGATATGAGCATACTTCAACATAATCGATTTCCGCATGCGTATGCGCCTCAATATGCTCCCGCACGAGGCGGCGGATGGCTTCCGCGTTCCGCTCCCCGCGGTCAACAGCCGCTGCTGCGGCCTTAAGCGCCTCGTAGAGCGCCGGCGCTTCCTTTCGCTCCTGCGGCGATAAATAAACGTTGCGCGAGCTTTTCGCCAGCCCGTCGGTCTCGCGCACCGTCGGCACCGGCACGAGCTCGATCGGAAAATTAAAGTCGCGGATTAAGCCGGCGACAACGGCCACCTGCTGGGCGTCTTTCATCCCGAAATAGGCGCGGTCCGGCATGACGATATTGAACAGCTTAATGAGCACGGTCGCCACGCCGTCGAAATGACCGGGCCGCGACCGTCCGCACAGCACGTCGGCGCGCGCTTGAACGATCGCTCGTACGGTAAGCGGCTCCGGATACATCTCGTCCGCTTCCGGATGGAACAAGACGTCGACTCCATGCTGTTCGGCGATGCGCCGGTCGCGCTCAAAATCGCGCGGGTAGCGGGCAAAATCTTCGTTCGGTCCAAACTGAAGCGGGTTGACAAAAATGCTGAGCACAACGATATCGTTCTCTTCGCGCGCCCGGTCGATGAGCGCGGCGTGCCCATCGTGCAAATAGCCCATCGTCGGGACGAACCCAATCGTTTTTCCTTCGCGGCGATATTGGCGCATCAACGCCTGCATTGTCGCAATGCGGTCGACAACGATCATCATTGCTTTCCTCCGTATAACGCCACCCATTCTTCTTCCTTCATGGTAAACGCGTGCGCCGGCTCTGGAAACTGTCGCAGTTTGACATCGGCGACATAGTTGGCCAATGCCTGGACGACGGCATCTTGAATGACGGCGTATTGTTTGACAAACTTCGGCACACGGTCAACACCGTAGCCGAGCACATCATGATACACGAGCACTTGGCCGTCCACCTCGGCCCCGGCGCCGATGCCGATGACAGGAATATGAAGCTCCCGGGCAATGGCGGCGCCAAGCTGCCTTGGCACGCATTCGAGCACCAAGGCGATCGCGCCCGCTTGTTCGCACTGTTTCGCATCATCCATAAGCTTTTTGGCGCTTTCCGCATCTTTGCCTTGCACTTTGTAGCCGCCGAGGACGCCGACCGACTGCGGTGTCAGCCCGAGGTGGGCGACGACCGGCACGCCGGCTTTCGTCAGCGCGGCGATGACGCCGGTAACTTCATCGGCTCCTTCCACTTTGACGGCGTTCGCCCCCGACTGCTGCATGATGCGCCGGGCGTTTTGCAGCGCCTCTTCTTTGGACGCATGGTACGACATAAACGGCATATCGGTGACAATAAACGTGTGCGGCGCACCGCGGCGAACCGCCTTCGTATGATGAATCATGTCCTCAACCGTCACCGGAATCGTCGAGTCATAGCCGAGCACGACCATGCCGAGCGAGTCGCCGACCAAAATCATGTCCACCCCGGCTTGCTCCGCGAGCTTGGCCGATGGAAAATCATAGGCGGTCACCATGACGATGGGCTCGCCTGTCTGTTTCATGCGAAAAAAATCCGTTTTCGTCTTCACATTGACTCCCTCCCCTTTTGTTGCAGAGGAGGTGACGCGACCGAAACAAAACGTCCTTCTTCCCCGCCTTGAGAAAGAAGGACGCCATAAACCGCCGTCGGTTTCGTTCACCCCTCTGTCCCAGTCCTTCGAGTAAGGATCAAGGCAGATCGTCTCAACCATTTATTCATGTTGCCAGCCTCGGTGCAGCTCTTTCTTGACAAAGATACTGCCCTTTCCTCGCCTTGTATTTTAACAAAATTGTCACAATTTTTCTAGTGGTAATTTACAACTGAATATCGGCTGAGTGAATATAATGGGTGTTTTGCTCCTCATCTTCGAGAATGAGCAGCCCGTCTTCGGTGATGCCGCGGGCGATGCCGCGAATCGTGCCGCCCAGCGTTCTTGCCGTCACCGGCTTGCCGATCGAAACCGCATACCCTTCCCAAAGAAGCTTGATGGAGCGGAAGCCGTGCGCCAAATATTGCTTATACAGCCGCTCGATGCGGAGCAAAATTTCTTGAATGAGCGGCGCACGCTTGATGCGTTCGCCTTTTTCAATGGCAAGCGACGTGGCGATGGCGCGAATGTCCTCGGGAAATTGTTCCGCTGTTTGATTGACGTTAATGCCGATGCCGACGATGACCGAGTGGACGCGGTCGGGATCGGCCTGCAGCTCGGTTAAAATGCCGACGCCTTTTTTGCCGTGAAGCAAAATGTCGTTCGGCCATTTAATATCCGGGACAAGCCCGGTCACTTCTTGAATGGCTTGGCTAATGGCCACCGCCACAAGCAGCGTCAATTGCGGCGCCCGCTGCGGGGGGATGGGCGGGCGCAAAATAAGGCTCATCCAAATGCCGGTTCCTTTCGGAGAAAACCATTTCCGATCGAGGCGCCCGCGGCCGGCTTTTTGCTCTTCCGCGACGACCAGCGTCCCCTCCGGCGCCCCTTCGTACGCCAGCTTGGCGGCGATGCGCTGCGTGGAATCGACTTCCTCGAAAAAATGGATCGTATGGCCGAGCGTTTCCGTTTTCAGGCCGAGCTGGATTTCATTCGCCGTCACCTTATCCGGCGTGCTTACGATCCGATAGCCAAGGCGGCGCACCGCTTCGAGTTCAAAGCCTTCTTTGCGCAGCTCCTCGATGTGTTTCCATACGGCCGCCCGCGAACAGCCGAGCCGTTCGCTGATTTTTTGTCCCGACAAAAACTCGCCGTTCGCTTCGGCAAACAGCTCTAACAGTTTTTTTCGCGTGTCCGATTGCGCTCCATGAGCCATGCGTAAATCCGCTCCTTCTCGTTCTCGACTTCTCCGTTGACGACCGCCCGCCATATGGCGTCCAGCGCCTCTTTCACCCACGGGCCGGCCGGTTTCCCGACCCACTCGATCACGTCTTTTCCGTTGACCGCCAGCTCCCCTTTCGTTTTGATCGGCAAGGAGGCAAAGCGGCGGCGCAGTTTCTCATGCCATGGCCCAGGCGGCGCGCCGGTGAAGGCGGCGCGCACCGCTTCAACCGATAGCGCTCGCTCGAGGCCGGCGGAAAACAGCTGTTCGTTCGTCCATGCTTCCGGCCGTGGAATGTCAGCCAACGCCGTCAAAATGGCGCCCGCTTCGTCGACCACTTTGTTCGGGAGCTTCCACGCGCGCAAAAACGGCCGGCTTTCCTGCACACCAAGCGCATGGCACAAAAGCGCCCACCGTTCTTCGCGCGCGGCAAGCCATGGCCAACGATAAGCCGCCGCCAGACGCAGTTGCTTCTCTTTCCCTGCCAAACCAGGCAAGTAAGCGTTCAATCCGGTTTCGGCCAACAGCGGCAGCGCCCTGGCGGCAAACGGACCGCCGAGCAGCTTTTCCATCTCCATCGTCATCCGCTCGACTGAAATGTGGGCCAAAAGCGGAGCGTTTTGGACGATCGCCTGTTCCGTATCCGGCGCAAGCGCAAATCCGAGCTGGCTGACAAAGCGAACGGCCCGCATCATGCGAAGCGCATCTTCACGAAACCGCTTTTCCGCCTCTCCGACGGTGCGAATGATTCGCCGGCGAATCGCCTCTCGCCCTCCAAACGGATCAATGATAGTCCCATATTCGTCCATGGCGATGGCATTCATCGTAAAATCGCGCCGTTTTAAGTCTTCCTCAAGCGAGCGGACAAACGTCACCGACTCCGGACGGCGGTAGTCCTCATAGTCGCCGTCCGTGCGAAATGTTGTCACTTCATACGCTTTTCCTTTATGGACAACGACGACCGTGCCGTGTTTCGAGCCGACATCGATCGTCTTTGGAAAAATCGCCATAACGTCTTCCGGCAAGGCGCTTGTCGCAATATCCACATCGCCGATCGGGCGTCCAAGCAGCAAATCACGCACCGCTCCGCCGACGAAATAGGCGTCATAGCCATGCTGTTTCAGCTGTTGAATGATGCCGAGCGCCTCTTGAAACGGCGGTTTCATCATTTCACCTTCCTTGCGGCGAGCGAAATGTACAGCTGTTCATATTGCCCGACGATGTCGGACGAACGAAACTTTTGCTCGACCGTTTGCACGGCCTGGCGCGCCATCTCTTGATGAAGGCGGCGGTCGGTCAGCAGCATAAGCGTCCGCCGAGCCGCTTCTTCAACATCGCCAAGCGGGCATAAAAACCCGGTTTTCCCATCCTCAATCACTTCCGGAATCCCGCCGATGGCGGTGCCGATGCACGGAACGCCGCACGCCATCGCTTCAAGCAATACGAGCCCGAAGCTTTCTTTTTCCGACAAGAGCATCATCACATCGCTGATCGAGTACAGCTCTTCGAGTTTGTCCTGTTTCCCCAAAAATCGGACATCGCCGTTGAGCCCGAGCTCTTTGACAAGCCGGCAGACGACGGTCATTTCCGGGCCGTCGCCGACAAGCAAGAGCTTGGCCGGCATATGGCGGCGGACGATGGCAAACGCCCGCACGACATCGGGCACGCGCTTCACTTTCCGAAAGTTGGAGACATGGATCACGACCTTTTCCTGTTCACTGATGCCGTATTCCCGCCGCAAATGGCCGGCCTCCCGACGGCGGTACACGCGTTCGTCGACAAAGTTGTACACCGTATAGATCGGTTTTTGCACATCGAGCAGCTCGTACGTCTGCCGCACGAGGGCGTCAGACACCGCGGTGACGATATCGGACTGCTCAATGCCGAACTTGATCATGTCAGACAGCGACGGATCATAACCCAAGACGGTAATATCGGTGCCGTGCAGCGTCGTGACGATCGGCAGCTCGCCGACCATTTGCCGCGCCAGCACGGCGCAAACGGCGTGCGGGACGGCGTAATGGGCATGAAGCACATCGAGCCGTTCGCGCTTGGCCACCGCCGCGATTTTGTTGGCAAGGGCCAAATCGTACGGCGGATACTGAAAGACCGAATACTGATTGACGTTCACTTCATGGTAATAAATGTTTCCATATACTTTGTTCAACCGAAACGGCATGCTCGAGGAAATAAAATGGATCTCATGCCCTTTTTCGGCCAGCAGCTTGCCGAGCTCGGTGGCAACGACCCCTGAGCCTCCGACTGTCGGATAACAAACAATCCCGATTTTCAGCTTCATCGCGCCCCCTCGAATAAATCAAAAAGATGAATTGGCGTTTTGGACAAAAACCCTTCGGCATAGGCGGCGCCAATTTGCTGGCCAAACCAACGCTCGCGGCTTTCCACCGTCTCGATGTAGCCGTTTGTCAGCGGCGTGTCCACCGAACCGGGCCGCTTTTCAAATTGGCTTTCATACGCGCGCAGGCTCGCCAGCTTGTCGCCGACCGTCTCGCTAATATCGATCAGAAAATGCGGCCGTTCAAACGCATTGATCATGTAATAATACATAGCGCGGACGCGGTGGGCGTCGCCAAGCTCCCCAGCGCCGTAGCGGCGGATGCCGGCAGAAAAGACCGCCTCCTCGACAAGGCGGGCGCATTGCCCATGGTCGGGATGACGGTCGACCCAATACGGAGCAAAGACGACGCGCGGGCGGTAGCGGCGGATGACCGACACGATGCGGCGAATCGCCTCTTCCCCGATCAAAAGGCCGCGGTCCGGCAGCCCGAGGTTGAGGCGAAGCGCCACGCCAAGCCGCCGGGCCGCCTCGGCCGCCTCTTTCTGCCGCTCGTCGACCGTGCCGTTGGACGACAGCTCCGCCTTCGTCAAATCGCAAATGATCACCCGAAAACCGCGGCGCGTGTATTTGGCGATCGTTCCGCCCATGCCGATTTCAACATCATCCGGATGGGCGCCAAACGCCAATAAATCACACGTTTCCGTCATCGCTGTCACCTTTCTGTTTTCGATTCCTCCCCGCCTTTTGTTCGGCCGCGCACAATGCTGCGCCATGCCAAATCGCCGCGCTCCAACGCACGGATGAGCAGCTCGGCCGTACCGATGTTCGTCGCCAACGGCACGGCATAGACGTCGCAAAGGCGCATCAACGCGCTGATGTCCGGCTCGTGCGGCTGGGCGGTCAGCGGGTCGCGGAAAAAAATGACGAGGTCCATTTCATTGCGGGCGATCATCGCCCCAATTTCTTGGTCGCCCCCGTACGGTCCGGACTGGAAGCGGTGGACGGCAAGGCCGGTCGCCTCCTGAATGCGCAGCCCGGTCGTGCCGGTGGCATACAGTTCATGGTTGGCCAACACGGGCGCATAGGCGGTCGCAAAGGCGACCATGTCCGCTTTTTTCTTGTCGTGGGCAATCAAGGCGATTTTCACGTTTCCCTCTCCCCCGTTTGCGCAAGCCGCGCTATTCTAAAATATGTTCAAGCCCATACACAAGCGTATGTAAATGCATGACCGTCTCGACGGCAAGCTTCACCCCGGACATAAATGAACTCCGATGAAACGAGTCATGGCGGATCGTCAACGTCTGACCGTCGCCGCCAAAAATGACTTCTTGATGGGCGACAAACCCCGGCAGGCGGACGCTGTGGATCGGAATGCCGTCGTACGCGGCTCCGCGCGCCCCTTCAAGCGTTTCTTTTTCGTCCGGATGACCTTGCTTTTTCGACGGACGGACCTCGGCGATGAGCTGCGCCGTTTTCAACGCCGTTCCGGACGGAGCATCCAGCTTTTGGTCATGGTGCAGCTCGATAATTTCTACATCCGTGAAATATTTGGCCGCCATGCGGGCGAATTTCATCATCAGCACCGCGCCGATGGCAAAGTTGGGCGCGATGATGGCGCCGATGTTGTTCGCCTCAGCGAGTTCGGTCAGCCGCTCGATCTCTTCCGGCGTGAATCCCGTCGTGCCGACAACCGGACGAACGCCGTAACGCAGCGCCAGCTCCGCATGCCGCTTTCCAACTTCCGGCGTCGTCAAATCGATGAGCACATCCGGCTTCACCTCGACAAAGCAACGGGCGGCATCGGTGTAAATGGGGGCATTGACGCCGGCAAACCCTTCGATGTCAGCCAAATTTTGGCCATCATAGCGGCGGTCAATGACCGCAGCCAGCTCGAAATGATCTGTTTTTTGCACGAGCGCCACCGCCTCGCGGCCCATGCGGCCGCGCGGCCCCGCGATGACGATGCGAATCGTCATGATTCTTCCTCCTTCCGCGTCCAGCGGTCGCGGTCGCGGGTGCGAAACTTGTCCATCACCCGATCGTGCGCCGCCTGCAAATCAATGCCGAGCGAATTGGCAAAACAAATGAGCACAAACAGCAAATCGCCCAGCTCTTCTTCCACCGTTTTTTCTTGTTCAGTCGCTTTTTTCGGCTTTTCGCCGTAGTAGTGGTTCACTTCACGCGCCAGTTCGCCGAGCTCTTCGGTCAGCCGCGCCAGCATGGCGAGCGGGCTGAAATAGCCTTCCTTAAACTGACTGATGTATTCGTCTACTTCACGCTGCATCTGTTTCATCGTTTTCTCCTGCATGGCCATCACCTCGCCTGTTTCCATGTTAACGAAAAGCAGCGCATTTGACAAATGTTTTCGCCTTGTGCCAAATCATCGCGCTTCCGGCCATCATTGCCTGGGCGGACAAGTTCCTCTATAATGAAGACGCCGACTATTTTTGCGGACGGAGGGACGATATGGTTTTCGGCTTAAAGATCAAAAACAGTTTGTTTATTTTGCTCGGCGCTGCCATTTTTGCCTTTGGGCTCGTCCATTTCAACATGCAAAACAACTTGGCGGAAGGCGGCTTCACCGGCATTACGCTTCTTCTTTATTTTTTGTTTGGTTTTGATCCGGCCATCACCAACCTGGCGCTCAATATTCCGCTCTTTTTGATCGGTTGGAGGTTGCTCGGCCGCCAGACGTTTCTTTATACTGTCATCGGCACGGTCGCGGTTTCCATTTTTTTATCGATCTTCCAACGCTACATGATCCATATGCCGCTCCGTCACGACATGACGCTGGCAGCGCTGTTTGCCGGCGTGTTTATCGGCGTCGGCCTCGGCATTATTTTCCGCTACGGCGGCACAACCGGCGGCGTCGACATTATCGCCCGCCTCGTCCATAAATACAAAGGCATCAGCATGGGCAAAACGATGTTCGTCTTTGACGCCACCGTCATTACGTTGTCGCTTCTTCTTTATTTGTCATATCGTGAAGCGATGTATACGTTAGTCGCCGTCTTTATCGCCGCCCGCGTCATCGACTTTATGCAAGAAGGCGGCTATGCGGCGAAGGGAGCGACAATCATTTCGGAAAAAAGCGAGGAGATCGCCGATCGCATTTTGACGGATATGGAGCGCGGCGTCACTGTGCTCAAAGGGCGCGGCTCGTATACGAAACGCGACCGTGACGTGCTGTATTGCGTCGTGGCCAAAAACGAATTGCCCCGCCTCAAAAGCGTCATTATGTCCGTCGATCCGCACGCCTTTGTCGCGGTCACCGATGTGCACGACGTGCTCGGCGAAGGGTTTACGCTCGATGAGCACAAGCGGCCGCTGGAGCAATAAGGACTGAGTCCCTGTCCTCAACATCTCGGGGCATGCCCGGCTTGCCAGGTGCCGCGCAGCCGTCAAAATAAAAAAGAGGGGGAAACCATTCCCCCTCTTGAAAGCAAGCCGGCTCCTATTCTTCCGGCTGCCGCGCCCGCTTCGCCTCTTTTTCTCCTCTGTACTTCCGCCAGCCGACATACGTCAACGTTAAGACGATCATTCCACCGGTCGAAATCATGACCCAAATGAGCGACGGGTCGGCTTCGTCCTTTTTCACCCCGTCAAACAACGCTTCTATATTGCGGCGCGCGGCAGCAAGCTGCTCGCGCTGCTCGCTTTGGCCAAGCCGCCAAAACGAAGCGCCTTGCAGCACTTCGAGGTCATGGTCGACCTTTTTCGCTTCTTCCGGCGGCACATCGATTTTCACGCTCGGCTCAATCAAGGCATAGCGATCCATAAACCGGCGAAGGGCAGCCGCATACGCCTTCCTCTCTCCGCGCTCCGCCGCCTGTTCCATCACGGCAAACGCCTCCATGACGGCGGGTTCCATCTCGGACCAGAGCGGTTGATAGGTGGAGTGAACAGCATCGACGACAAGGCGGAACTGTGTAAGAGCAGCGACCTTGTCCTCGTCTGGAATCGGCGCTGTCATGGCTTTGACGGCATGTTCGTGCGTGACAGTCACCGCCCGCAGCTCATCGGCCGTTTTCAACCGTTTTTTCGCCTCAAGGGCAAAAAATCGTTCAGAAAAATAGAGGAGCACCTCTTTTGCTTCGGCAAAACGCTCGTTTTTCCCTAACTGCAGCGCCTCGTCGGAAATATCGTCCAGCTGCTCCCAACCGCTTGGTCGTCCGGCCGCGCCAACGAGCGCTGGCCATAAAAAGATAAACGATAACAACATGGCCAGCCCGATTCGTTTCATCATCGTCCCTCCCTCATTCATTACTACAATGTATGAAGGAGTGGACAAGAGTAGACCAAGGAACCGCCATCAAGACGCGGCTGAATTTTCTATTCCGCTTTCGGACGGAAATCGATGCGGCCGCCTGGCAAAAACGGCTGCCGCCGCACGCGGATGCCAAGCCAATACGCAGCGGCAATAGAAGCCATGCTCAACCAAAAGGTAAAATAGCCAATTTGATCGGCGTGTCGTTCCAACATATGGTAACGAGGCATCATGCCAAACACGTAATCGATGACATCGTTATGCAGCGTCCAAACCGCCGCCAAGGCGAGATGGACGGAGCGAAACCGATAAAACGAAGCGTACAGTGCGCCTTCGACCGCCATCGCCCCGTGCGACACAACGAGCATCCAGCCAGCCCAATCGAGCGTCCCCGTGACGCGCCAAACGAGCACATTCATGACGACGGCCCAAATCCCGTATTTGACAAGCGTCACCAACGCGAGCGCCTCAAACAGCGGCGAGGACCGGCCCAGCAGCCAGGCGGCGAGGACGAGCACAAAAAAAAGGCTTGCCGTCGGGCTGTCGGGAACAAACGGCAAAAAGACGGGCGGCGTGTCCGCAAGTTGATAGCGGTACCAATAATAGCCGTAAACAGTGCCGGCGGCATTCACGAACAACAGCAGCCAAACAACCGGCCGGGCGGCCAATATTGCATAAAGCCATGCCATCGTCTGCACCTCATCTCGATTCAATGTGGGCACGAAAAAAGCTGACTAACACAAGTCAGCTTTTTCGTGCCGAAACGATTATTCCGCTTTTAAGCCGGCGATGAATTCCGCCATTTTTTTCAGCTCTTCATCCGTGCCTTTGAAAATGCCGGCCGGCATGCTGCCTTTCCCTTCTTTGGCGATCTTCGCGATCTCTTCCGGCGTCAAGCCGGTGCCGATGAGCGACGGGCCGGCGCCGCCGGACAAGTTTTGTCCGTGGCACGATGTACACGTATTCGCCTGAGCGATTTTATAGCCTTCCGCGTTCGTATCAATTTCGACTTCCGCGCGAATTTTCCCTTGCTCAGCTGCTTTTTTCCAGTCATGCGTGACGACCGACTCCCACGTCAAATAAACAATAGAAGCGAGCGCCAACAACATCATGCCGGTTGCCACCGGGCGCTTCCAAGGACGGCGCTCCGGACCGCGATCCAAAAACGGCGCCAGCAGCAAAGCAGCAAACGCCAGCCCCGGCATGACGATCGCACCGATAACCGTATACGGACCGGATGCATACGAATATTTGAGCAATTGGTATAAGAACAAGAAATACCAGTCAGGCAGCGGTATATACGTCGTGTCCGTCGGGTCGGCGATCCGCTCAAGCGGCGACGGGTGGGCGACCGTCAAGCTTAAAAAACCGACGAGAAAGACCGAACCGACAAGCCATTCCTTCAAGAGGAAGTTCGGCCAAAACACTTCCGTTTTCCCGGGGTACTCTGAATAGTCCTTCGGAATATTCGGTTTTCTTACCGCGGGAATACGGGAATCGCCGACAAATTTCATTCCTTTTCCGCGATGCATTGCGTGATTCCCTCCCTCTAGAAATGTTGATTTATCAAGGCTTTTCGGCCTCTCAGGGGTGTCCAAAAAATATTTTTCGACAAAATCCCTTACATCCTTTTTCAGTTTTGTGGATATCTTACAGACCTAGGGTGCGCTTCGCGGCCACGGCTGGGGATATTTTCCTTCCGTGGGGGAAGCGTATTCGATGCACCCTTTGGATCTCCGCGTCGCTGATGAGGACGAACCCTCCCATGTCTCCGGGCGTCTTCGCGCCAACATTCCCTCGTTCGGTCTCGTCATCAGGCGGAGGCCGGCCAAGCTCCTTTGGGGACTCAAGGTCGAATGGATAAAATCACGCCAGCTTCTCCGGTGTCATCTGGTTGTCCAACGATTCTTCCGTTCGCAGGGGGAGGCCTTAGGCCGCCCGTTGCACTTGGGACAAGACGTCCTGCTTCATTCGCTCCGCGTCAAACGCTTGTTTCTTCGTACAAATCGCAAACAGCACATTCAACAGCTTCCGGCACAAGGCGACGATGGATTGCTTTCCGCTCAGCGGGTTGACGGGGCGGGTCGTGTAATATTCATGCAGCTCGCGAAACGCCTCGTTGTGCCGGATCAGCGGAATCACCGCCCGAAACAGCACCGAGCGCAGCCGTTTCCGTCCCCGTTTGGAGATGTGCTTTTGCCCTTTGCGCTGGCCGGAGGAGTTCTCCTTGAGCGTCAGGCCCGCCAACTTCACCAATTGGCGCGGGTCCCGATAATGGGCGAAGCTGCCGATCTCCGCCAACAGATCGATAATCGTGGCGTCTCCCAACCCGTCGACCGTTTTCAGCCATTGATACTCCATCGTCGTTTGAACCAATGCCTTCAACTCGGCGTCCAACGCGGCGATCTCAGCCTCCAATTGGCGGTATCGGCGGACGAGCGCGGCGATCTCAAACCGGGCCATCGTCGTCCCTTCCGTCACC